>JBDLIY010000625.1:0-2295 GCA_039714635.1 Planctomycetota bacterium | reverse complement strand
GGTGATTGTCTACACGGGCGCAGGCGACAGGGCGTTCTCCGCCGGCGGCGATCTTTCGGGGTCATTCGCCGACGATCCCATAGGACTGCACGGCGCCCGTGGGCTCCTGGCCGACCTGTTCCGCCTGGCCGAGCTAGGAGAGCCCCACCACATCGCCCTGATCCGCGCCTGCCTCGAGGACGACGACGGCGAGGTCCGGCTCTACGCCTACGGTGAACTGGACCGTCTCACGCGGGTGTTCGAGGAGGAGATCGGGAAGTCCCGCCGCCTGGTCGAGGCCCGCGAGAAGGATGTCGAGCCGCGGCTGCGCCTCTCCCTCGCCCACTTCGACCTCGCGGCCAGCGGCGTCCTCGACCCGCGCACGGCCGGCTTCCACTTCCGGGCCGCGGCGAACGAGGCCCAGATCGCGCGCGGCCTCGAACCGGGTGAGCTGGACCCCGTTCTGGCGGAGGCCCGGGCCCGGGCGCGCCTGGGAGATCTCGACGCGGCGTCGAACTGTCTCGAAGAGGTGCCCGAAGAACACCGCGGCGAGGCGGCCGTGTGCCTGGCCCGGGCGGAGGTCGCCTTCACGCGGCGCGACTTCTCCGGCGCCCGGATGGAGGCCGGCGCGCTGCTGTTGACGGAGACGGAGTTGCCCGGCTGGCTGCAGGCCATCTGCATGACGCCGGAGGGCAAGGTCCTCGGGCAGTTCGAGGACATCCTCAGTGAAATCCGCGAGGAGGCGGCGCCGTGAGCCGGAAGCACGAGCCCGACGTCTGCCTGCTCCTCGAGGGCACCTATCCCTTCGTCAAGGGCGGCGTCTCCTCGTGGGTGCACCAGTTGATCCTGAAGCTCCCCCACCTCACCTTCACCATCATCCACATCAGCCCGAAGAAGGGCTACTACGACGGCCTCGTCTACGAGATGCCGGAGAACGTCGTCGGCCTCGACGAGATCTACCTCCACGACTACACGATGCCCGAGGACGGCGGGCAGGAGGAAGTGCGGGAGAAGGTGGAGCGGTTCCGCGCCATGGTAGGCGACATGCGCGAGGGGAAGATCGAGGCTTTCACCGGCTTCATCGAGTCCCTCGACAGCGGCGAGGCCGGCCAGATGAACTCGTTCGACCTCCTCCAGACGAAGGAGAGCTGGGACGTCCTCATCGAGACCTACCGGAAGGAGGCCGTGGAGGAGAGCTTCCTGAACTTCTTCTGGACCTGGCGCTACTCCTACATGCCGCTGTTCAACGTGCTCGCCGCGAAGGCCCCGAAGGCCGGCGTCTACCACACGATCTCCACCGGCTACGCCGGCCTGCTCGCCGCCGCCTGCAAGGTCCGCTACGGCCGCCGGATGCTGCTCACCGAGCACGGCATCTACACCAAGGAGCGGCGGATCGAGATCAACCGCGCCGACTGGATCGAGGACTGGGAATCCGGCGAGGTGATGGCGGAGCGGCGGGCGCCGTACTTCAAGCGGTTCTGGGTCCGGCAGTTCCAGATGATGGCGCGCGTGAACTACTCGTTCGCGGACGAGATATTCACGCTCTACGAGGGCAACAAGGAGATGCAGGCGAAGGACGGCGCCGACCCGAACCGGGTCCAGATCGTCCCGAACGGCATCGACCTCACGCGCTTCGGGGAGTCGGGCGACGCCTACGACGCGAGACCGGAGAACGACCGCTACACGGTCGGCTTCGTCGGTCGCGTCTGCCCCATCAAGGACGTGAAGACGCTGATCTACGCCGCCCGCCTCGTCGCGGAGGAGGTGCCGAACGTCCTCTTCCGCGTGATCGGCCCGATGGACGAGGACCCGGAGTACGCGGACGATTGCCAGAAGCTGATCCAGCTGCTCGACCTCGAGGACAACGTCTTCCTCGAGGGTCCGGCGAACGTGCTGGAGGAGTATCCGAAGCTCGACGTGCTGCTGCTGACGAGCATCTCCGAGGCCCAGCCTCTCGTGGTGCTGGAGGGCGGCGCGGTCGGCCTGCCCTGCGTGGCGACGGACGTGGGTTCCTGCTCGGAGCTGCTGTTCGGCCGCACGGCCGAGGACCAGCAGTACGGCCCCGGCGGCATCATCACGCCCATCGCCACACCGGGCGAGACGGCGGAGGCGCTGCTCACGCTCCACCGGGAGCCGGAGACGCGGAAGGCCTACGGCATGAACCTCCGCGCCCGCGTCACCGCCCTCTACGACCAGCGCGACATGATCGCCGCCTACCGGGACATCTACGAGCGCAACCTGGAACGGTTCCTGGCGCTGGCCACGGTGGAGGACGACGACTGATGGCCGGCATCGGATTCGAGTTGAGGCGCATGA
>JBDLIY010000624.1:0-2298 GCA_039714635.1 Planctomycetota bacterium | reverse complement strand
GACGGCTGCCGATGGCCCGGTGCGCCTCCGTCGCTCTACGGTAGAACTGCAGGGCGCGCTCGAACTCGCCGCGACGGTCGTGGATGACGCCGAGGTTTATGAGCAGGTTGGCCACGCCCTCCCGGTCGCCCACTTCCCGCCGCAGATCCATGGCCTGCTGGAAACGCCGGGCCGCCTCGGTGAGGTCGCCCCGCCGGAACGCCATGCCGCCGAGACCGTTCAGCGAGTGCGCCATCCCGACGCGGTCGTGGGCGCGCTCCCCGAGGTCGAAGCTCTCCCGGTAGAGGCGGTCCGCCTCCTCCCAGTCGCCCCGCCGGAGCGCCAGCCCCGCAAGCTGGTCCAGGGCCTTGGCGAGGGCCGAACGGTTGCCCGTCTCCTCCGCGAACTCCCGGGCCCGCTCGAACCGCGTTCGGGCCGCCTCGTCGTTCCCGCGCAGGAGCTCCACGGAGCCCAGGTCGTTCTCGCTGTGGGCCAGCCCGGCCCGCGCGCCGACCTCCACCCTCACCTCCGCCGCGACCTCGTAGCAGTGGACGGCGCGGTCCGGCTCGCCCCGGATCTCGTGGATCCGCCCCATGCGCGAGAACGCGGTCGCGAGGTCCTCTCTGTCGAGGTGATCGATCGCCTCTCCGTAGGCCGACTGCGCCAGCCCGAGGTCGCCCGTGACGCGCGCGACCTCGCCCCGGAGGAAGTGATAGATGCCGAACTCGTCCGCCGGCGGGGGCACGCCCTCCGCGAGCAGCCCGGCCGCGCCGCGCAGCGCGCGCCGGGCCCGGAGGAACAGCTGCTCGCGCACGTAGCGCCGGGCCGCGATGACGTACCACCCGAAGGCGGTCTCCGGCTCCCCGGCGAACTGCAGACGCCGCGCGTAGGCGAGGGCGCGGCGGCGGAGCTGCCGCTCGGTCAGCGTCGACTCCATCGCCCGGGCCACATCCCGGTTCAGGTGCCTCTGCGTGACGGGGTCCTCCATGCGGCGGACGATGGCGGGCACGATCGAGTTCGTGAAGCGGTAGCGCGTTCCCTCCCGGTCGGTGACGTGCACCAGGTCGGCCCGCTCCAGGGCGGCGAGCGCTCCGTCCGGGATCTCGCGGTCGGGCCGCGTGGCGCGGAGGAGGTCCAGGCCGAACTCCGCCCCGATGAACGCGGCCCGGGCGAGGACGTCCCGCACCTCCTCGGGCAGCGTCCGGATGATCGCCCGCACCATGCCGTCCGTCGCTTGCGGGATCAGGTCCGTCAACCGCTCCTCGGTCAGCTCCGGCCGGATGGTCCAGCTGCCCTCCTCGGCGGAGACCAGGGGCTCTCCGGTCTCGTCGCGGGACTCGCGGAGGAGCCGGAGGATCTGCATGAGGTGGAACACGTTGCCGCCGGACTGCCGGGCCAGGATCGGGACGAGCCACGGGACGTCGTCGTCGAGCGTGCTGCCGGGGAACATGTGCCCCACCAGGTTCCGGACCGCGTCGACGTCGAGCGCCCGGAGTTCGACCCGACAGACCAGTCCCGGCTCGGCGGACAGGGCGGCGACGCGCTCGGAGAGCGACGAGATCCGGCGGCGGACCCGATCCTCCCGGTGCGTGTCGAGGGAGGAGGCGATGACCGTGAGGGGAACCCGGTCCTCGTGGGCCCGCCGCACGAGGCCTTCCATCAGGTCGATCGATTCCCCGTCGCCCCACTGCAGGTCGGTCAACAGGAGGACGACGGGCCGCTCGGCGGCGAGCGCCGAGAGCAGCCGGAACCACAGGTAGCCGCGCATCCGCGCCTGCGATTCGGGCACGCGCGTGCCGCGGAGGAACGATGAGAAGAACCCGGCCAGCGCCGGATCCTCGCCCATGAGCGGCGCCAGGCGGTCGATGACGCGGGCCATCATGCCCCGTGACCCGAGCGCCGCCGTCCCGACGCCGAAGATCTGCCGCGCGATGTCGAGGAACACCTTGAGGGGCTCCCCGCCGCGCTCGAGGGCCTTGCCCTTGAAGACCGCGCGGCCGTGCGCCGTGAGCCACTCCCCCGCCTCGTCGACGAAGCGGCTGCGCCCTCCACCCCCCTCGCTCGTCACGAGCACGCACGCCGTCCTCTCCCGGGACAGGTGCTCCGTGACGCGCTTCCATTCCCGCTCCCGGCCGGCGAGCGGGAGCTTCAGGTTCCGCGTGATCGAGAGCGAGTGCCCCCCCGGCACCGGAACCCTCTCCACGCGGTCCCCCTCGCCGTTATAGCGCAGGGTACTCGCCGGCATGTCGTACGTGCCCTCGCGCAGGGGGACGAAGGAGTACGAGACGTCGAACGTGCGCCCGGCCGGCGTCGGCGGGA
>JBDLIY010000623.1:0-2299 GCA_039714635.1 Planctomycetota bacterium | reverse complement strand
ACGATGAGGATCGCCCGCTCGATCCGGTCCGCCAGGGCCGGGAACCTCTCCACGGCCGCCCGGATCTTCCGCAGAGTCTCGTCGGGATCATGCACGGAATGGATGGTACTCATAGACACGAGACTCCACAAGCGACGGACGCGGAAGGACTTGGGCGAAGGGAATGCGCCTTCTGGTGGCGCATTTCCCGGGCCGAACGCGGTACAATCGTGCCGGCGAATTCGCCGGAAAGGGGGGAGCCATGAAGCGCTTCCACTCCCTCAACGCCATCCGGTCCTACCTCGGCGCGCAGTCCCGCGCGCGGGACGAGAAGAAGCCGTCCCGTCGACGCCCTCCCGCCACCCGGTTCGTCACCGTCTCCCGCCAGGCCGGCGCGGGCGGAACCTCCGTCGCGGTGGCCCTGGCCCGTCTCCTGAACGCGGAAGAGGGCAGCGTCCCCTGGACGGTGTTCGACCGGGAACTGGTGAAGGCGGTGATCCACCACCACGGCCTCCCGCGGGAGGTCGAGCGGTTCCTCACGGAGGATGCCGTGCCGGAACTCCAGACGATCTTCACCGAGTTCTTCGGTGGCGTGACGTCGCGGCGGGGCCTGACGGCCCGGACGAGCGAGACGATCCTCCGCCTGGCGCGGATGGGCCGGGCGATCCTCGTCGGGCGCGCCTCCCACATCGTGACCCGACGGCTGCCGGGCGGTCTCCACGTCCGCCTGATCGCGTCGACCGGTCGCCGGATCGAGAGGATCCGGAAACTCACGGGCCAGTCGGAGAGCGAAGCCCGGACCGAGGTCGCGTCCCGCGATCGCGGGCGCCGGAGCTACGTGCGGAAGTACTTCCGATCCGACGTGACGGACCCGATGGAGTTCGACCTGGTCCTGAACACGGATCGACTCACGTACATCGACGCCGCACGGGTGATCCGCGCCGCGCTCGATGGCGCCGAGAGGCTGAGGTCCGCCCGGCCCGGAAGGTAGAAACGAAAGCGCCGGGACGTCGACGGACGCCCCGGCGCTCGGGAACTTCACACGGCCGACCCGTCAGGCGGGGTTGCCGTCGTTGGCCAGCGCCTCGTGGACCTTGCCGACCATCTTCGCGGACGGCTTGAGGGTGACGTCGCCCTCTTCCTTCCACTGGGCCGGGCAGCCCTCGTCGGCCTTCTTGGCGAGGTAGAGGTTGGCCTTGAACTTCCGCATGAGCTCATCGATGTTCCGGCCCATGTTGAGGAAGTTCACCTCGCTGTTCCACAACGTGCCGTCGGGCGAGATGAGGAAAGTGCCGCGGAGGGCGACCCCCGCGTCCTCGAGGTAGACCCCGAACATCCTCGCGTGCGCGCCCGTCGGGTCCGAGCCCATCTGGTACTTCACCGGGGAGAGTTCCTGCTCGACGGTGTGCCAGGCCAG
This sequence comes from Planctomycetota bacterium, assembly GCA_039714635.1. Taxonomy (GTDB): domain Bacteria; phylum Planctomycetota; class JAJSAM01; order JAJSAM01; family JAJSAM01; genus JBDLIY01. Next base: position 903 of record JBDLIY010000623.1, on the reverse strand, counting down.
GTGGACGAACTTCGTGTCACAGCTGACGGTCACGATGTCGCAGCCCATCTTCGCGAAACGGTCCTGCTGCTCTGCCAGAGCAGCGAACTCGGTCGCTCAGACGAAGGTGAAGTCGGCGGGATAGAAGAACAGCGTCGTCCAGCGACCCTCCGACTTCTGCTTCTCGAGGGAGATCTCGTCGAAATCGCCGGTGGCCGGGTTGTAGGTCTCCAGCGTGAAGTCCGGAACCCCCTGCCCGACCTGGATGGGCGCGTAGGCGTCCATGGTCATCTTGCCTCCTGAATTTTTCGGTTTTCCGTCCGGGTAGAGCGTGAACGTACCGCCCGGCCGGAGGGGTCGGAAGGATTGTCCGGAAAGAGTCGCGGGAAGAGCCGGTCCTCCGACGTCGCCGGGGCCGGCGACGCCGCGAGCAAGATACGACGGACACCCGGTCTCAGCAGCAGGAGTCCCGGAACTTCGCCCAGAGCCGCTGCGCGTCGGCGTAGAACGCCTCCGGGTTCTGCGGCCACGTCTCGTCGTGGAGAAGCTGCGCGAACGGCACCAGTCTCCGCGTGATGTCGTGGCGGAGGTAGGCGGGGTCGAGGTCGCCCAGGCGGACACGGTCGAGCCCGTCGGCGTCCTTCATCAGGCGGATCAGCCGGATGTGCGGATGGTCGGGATCGGCCTCGCGCGGCAGGCTGTGGTACGTCACGGCGGCCGTGATCGCGGGGAGATCGGTGCGCCGGGCGCCGCCGCGGGAGAGGTGCGCCCGGAGCTCGTCGTCCCTGGACAGAAGATCCGCCGCGTCCTTCCCGTGGTGGTGGCAGACGTCGTCGTGAGCCCGGGCGAGGTCGTGGACGTACACGGACGCCCAGAGCGGCACCGAGAGATCGTGGGACCCGGTCAGCTCCACGAGAAGGAACG
>JBDLIY010000622.1:0-2300 GCA_039714635.1 Planctomycetota bacterium | reverse complement strand
GACAACCGCCTCGTGGCGCACTACGAAAAGGGAGAGCGAGAGGAGCCGGCCACGCCCGCGAGGCCGACCGCTCCGGCGCCCGCCCCGGCGGAGCCCGTCGCGAAGAAGTCCTCCGCCGTTCCGGACAGCTACGAGGACCTCACGTACGAGAAACGGCCGTTCGACCTGCCGTCCGGCGAGGCCGCGCGGCGCGAGCTTCCCAACGGGATGCGGGCCTTCGTCCTCCGGAACGAGGGCGACCCGGTCGTGCGGATCTCGGCCCGCGTCCTCGGCGGCCACCTCGTCGACCCGGTGGAAAAGCTCGGCCTCGCCGGACTCACCGCGGGCGTACTCGACGAGGCGGGCATCCCGGGGATGGACGCGAAGGCCCTCCGCGACCACCTCCAGGGAATGGTGGCCGACGTCTCGGTGGCCGGCGACATCGACGGCCACACCGTCACCGTCACGGTCTTCCCCGCGGACCTCGACGAGGGACTCCGCATCCTGCGGGCGATGCTCGAGGCTCCACAGCTCGAGGCGGAGGCATTCGAGCGCATCCGCAAGGCGAGGATCTCGCGGCTCGAGGCGTCGGAAAGCCGCCTCGGCGCGGTCACGGGGCGGCTGTTCGGGAAACTCACCTGGGGCGACGTGCCGGAGACCCGCCGGGCGACGAAGGACAGCCTCGAGGCGATCACCCTCGACGACCTCCGCGCCCGCCTCGTCTCGGTCACCGGGCCGAAGCGGATCGTGATCGCGGCGTCCGGCGACCTCGATGCGGACGATCTCGCGGCGAAACTCGAGGCGGCCTTCGCCGGCTGGAAGCCCGAGGGCGTCGCCGACCTCGTTCCGCGGAGCGGGAAGAACGACCCGGTGGACCTGGCGTCGGGCCTGCACCTCCGGAACATGGCGGTCAGCCAGGGCTCGGTCCGGATCGGCGGCATCACCGTCCCGCGGACGCACGAGGACGCCCCGGCGCTGCAACTCCTTTCCACCGTGCTTTCCCGCCGGATCTTCAACCAGGTCCGCTCGGTCCACGGCCTCTCCTACCAGGCGGCGGCCCGCTTCACTCCGGACTGGCGGAACGACTCCCGTTTCGCCGTCGTATTCCAGACGAAGTGCCCGTCCGTGCCGTTCGCCGTCCACCTGGCGAAGGAGGAGATCGCGAAGGTGATCGCCGGCGGCCCGACCGGGGAGGAACTGGCGCGGGCGAAGCTCGGCGTGGACGCGGGCTTCCGCCGGTCGTTCGGGACGGGCTTCGCCGCGGCGGAGACGTTCGCCGGACTGGAGGCGCGCGGCGTCGATCTCGACTACTACGCGAAGCTCCGGGCGGCGTACGCCGCGGTGACGGCGGAGGCCGTGAAGGCGGTCGCTGCGAAGTACCTCGACCCGGCGAGGCTGTTCATCCTCTGCGTCGGTGACCTCGAGTCGATGAAGGCCGGCGACGGCACGCACGAGAACCGACTGCCGGACTTCGGCGAGCCGACGATCCACGACCAGACGGTGTCAGGGAAGTAGCCGCAGCCCGTTCCCCTTCCGGTCCCGGAACACGCCGAAGTGCCGACGGTCCAGTGTCAGCACGGGAACCGAGAGCCGCTCGGCCACCGCCATCAGCGCGGCATCCGTCAGGCCGAAGTCCTGGTCGGCGTACGTCGCGAGGATCTCACCGGCGCGAACGAGATCGTCCGCGTCCACGGGCTCCCGCTGCACCGCGCCCTCGCGCAACTGCGCGACAAAGTCGGCATATATGTCATCCCGGCTCAGTCAAGGGTGAAGACGGATGCGCAGACGCCGGCGCGCACCGGGCGGGTTCGGGCGGACCGTGGCGTACCGCCGGCGTGCGGCGCCTCCATCCGGGATGGATGGCCGCGTGGTGAATTCGGTCCTGACACCGTTTGGCCATGGTCAGGCTTGGTCGTTACTCCGCCAGGATCTTCCGCCAGGCGGCCGGGTCCAGCTTTCCGTCCTTCCCCGTCCGCTTCTTCAGCTCACGGCGCAGCGCCTCCCTGAACTCGCGGTCCGGGGCGCCCTCGAACAGGGCGACGAGTTCCTCCGCCGTCATCGCCCCCACCCGGTTCGCGGCGGCCAGCGCCCGCATCCGGAAGAGCGGCGGCTGGGTCAGGTCGCCAGCGATCGCCACCGTCTCGGCCCGCGCCGCCTCGCCGTCGCCGGCCTGGCGCAGAACCTCCTCGAGAAACCGCCCCTTCTCCGCCGGATCACGCGCCTTCCGGTACATCCGCACGGTCAGCGCCGTCGGGTCGGCCGGATCGACCTCCTCCTCCCCGAGGAGCGCGGCCCGGGCGACCGCGCGGCCGACGTCCGCC
>JBDLIY010000621.1:0-2316 GCA_039714635.1 Planctomycetota bacterium | reverse complement strand
TGCTTCTTTCGCGCCTGACCCGGGAGCACGTGACGGTGGTACTCTCCGGCGAGGGGGGCGACGAGGTCCATGGCGGCTACCGCGCCTACGAGCGCGGTCTCGGCAAGTCGGGCGCGCTGGACTGGATCCACTTCCCCGGCTCTCCGGTGCCCGCCCTCTTCCGATCGCTCCCGGGGGCGCTGCGACGCGGCCGGATCGCGAAGGCGCTGGCCCACCCGCCGGGGCGGCGCTACGCGTCGCAGTCGAAGCAGTTCCGGGAGGAGACGCAGGCGCGGCTCTACACGCCGGGCTTCCGGGCCGCGCGGCGCGAGGTGATGCGGGACCACGGTGAGCGCTTCCACGATGCCTGCGACGCCGCGGGTCGCGTGGACCGCCTGCTGGCCGTGGATACTCAACTGTGGCTGCCCGACGACCTCCTCACGAAGGTGGACCGCGCGACGATGGCGTACTCGCTGGAGGCCCGCGTACCGCATCTGGACCACGAGGTGGTGGAGTTCTGCGCCGCGCTGCCGGTGGATCTGAAGGTGCGGCCGGGCGCGACGAAGTACCTGCTGAAGAAGGTGGCGGAGCGCTACCTGCCGACCGAGGTCGTCCACCGGAAGAAGCAGGGCTTCGCGATGCCGCTCGACGAGTGGCTCCGCGACGGCCTGCGGGACCTGATGGAGGACAGCCTGGGCGACGGCGGCCTGGCGCGTCGCGGTCTGCTGAAGCCGGCGCAGATCCGGCAGCTCGTCGCGAACCAGCTCGACCGGCGGAAGGACCGCGGCCGGCGGATCTGGACGCTGATGATGCTGGAGCAGTGGTTCCGGAGGCACGCGCCGGACTGGAGGCTCTCCCCGTGAAGGCCATGCGGATGCACGGAGTCACGGACCTCTCGACGGGTCGGGACCCGCTCGCCGAAGGTGACGTGCCGGACCCCGTGCCGGTCGGGAACCAGGTCCTCCTCGACGTCTCCTGCTGCGGGATCTGCCACACCGAGATCGACGAGATCGAGGGGCGCGCGGCGCCGGACGAGTTCCCGCGCACGCCCGGCCACGAGGTGGTGGGGCGGGTGGCCGCCCTCGGCCCGGACTCGACGCGGCTCGCGGTCGGGGACCGGGTCGGCGTCGGGTGGTTCTGGTCGTCCTGCGGGACCTGCCGCTTCTGCCGGGCCGGCCTCGAGAACCTCTGTTTCGACTACCGCGCCACCGGGCGCGACGCCGACGGCGGCTACGCGGAGCGGATGGTGGTGCCGGAGACGTCGGCGTTTCCCGTCCCCGAGCGGTTCTCCGACGAGGAGGCGGCCCCGCTGTTCTGCGCCGGGGCGATCGGGTTTCGGTCGTTGAACCTCGCCGGGATCGCGAACGGGGAGGCCCTCGGCCTCACCGGCTTCGGGGCGTCGGGCCACCTCGTCCTCGAGATGGCGCGGCACCTCTGTCCGGATTCCGAGGTCTTTGTCTTCGCCCGGAGCGCGCGGGAGCGCGAGTTCGCCGTCGAGCGGGGCGCGGCGTGGGCGGGGGAGGCTTTCGAGACCGCACCGCGGCCGCTCGCGGCGATCATCGACACGACGCCGGTGTGGACGCCGGTCGTCGAGGCGCTGAGAAACCTCGACCGCGGCGGGCGCCTGGTGATCAACGCGATCCGCAAGGAGAGCGTCGACGCGGCCGCGCTGGCCGGTATCGACTATCCGACGCACCTCTGGATGGAGAAGGAGATCAAGTCCGTGGCGAACGTCGCCCCCGGCGACATCGCGGGCTTTGTGGCGCTGGCCGACGAGATCGGAATCGTCCCGGAGGTGACGACGTACCCCCTCGCCGACGCGAACCGCGCGCTGCGCGAGCTGAAGACCGGCCACCTCCGCGGCGCGAAGGTCCTCCGAACGCGGTGAAACGGTCCTGACACCGTTTGACGCGATTCTGCGATTCGGACCTGGGACGCCTGATTCTGCGCGGGTTCAGTGGACCGTTACTTGCAGAGATTCGGCGGTTCACATGCCCGTCCGCGTGCGGAGAGGGCGCCCCCCGGAATTTGCCCCACGGGGGCACGGAAGATTCCGACAGACCTCAAGGAGCAGCGAGAAATGATCAAGCCGCATGGTTCGGACACCCTGAACCCCCTCCTCGTTTCCGACGCCCGTCGCGCCGAGCTCGAGAAGGAGGCCGAGGGTCTCCCGAAGGTCGTGGTCTCGTCGGCCACCGCCGCCAACGCCGTGATGATGGGAAGCGGTTACTTCAACCCCCTCACCGGCTACATGGACCTCGAAGACGCCCTCATGACCTCCGACAAGATGGTCATGAAGAACGGCACCTTCTTCCCGGTCCCGGTCCTCAACCTCCT
>JBDLIY010000620.1:0-2325 GCA_039714635.1 Planctomycetota bacterium | reverse complement strand
ATCCTCGTGGACCTCACCGCCCCCACCGGGACCTTCACGATCAACGACGGGTCGCGCTACGTGCTGCCCGCCGAGTCGCTGACGCTCGACGTCTCCGCCACGGACGGCGCGGACGGCTCCGGCGTCGTCTCCGGCCGCGTCCGCTTCGACGGGGGCTGGTCCGACGCCTACGACCTCACGGCGTCGTCGCGGATCCGGGTCGCCGACGGAGACCGCCCGGCCTCGGGCGGCCACCTGACGGCGAGCCTCGTTCTCGCGGACGAGGCGGGCAACGAGTCCTCCCCGGTCGACGTCCGTTTCGCCTCGATTTCCCGGAGCCCGGAACGGGCACTCAAGAGGCTCCAGGGGACGCTCGATTTCCCCGAGGAAGTCGAATCGTTCGCCCTGGACCTCGTCCACGGGGACGTGCTCTCGGTGAAGCTGAAGTACAAGGCGCTCGTGAAGGGTGAGTTCGCGGACGTGGGGATCGACCTCGCGCGCGCCGACGGGCGCCGCCTCGTGATCGACAAGTTCCCGAGCTCACTGCCCAAGGCGGGCATCAAGAGGTACACCGCGCCCGAGACCGGCCGGTACTACCTGCTCTTCTACCGGACGGGCGGCGCGGAGACCTGCCGCTGGTCCGCGAAGGTGAAGGTGAAGCAGTCGAGGGACTCGAAGAAGGTGAAGGGCGAGGGAGAGGTGGAGGTCATCCGCTTCCCGGCGGCCCACGGATCGACGTTGAAGGGGACCCTCTCGGCCGAGGGGATCACCGCGGAAGACATCCGGATCGTCGGACCGGAGGGCGAGGTCCCGTTCGAGTTCCGGGAGAGGACGGGGAAGGTCGTGATCCGGCCCACGATCCTCGACGCCGGCACGGGCACCTGGGAGATCCACGTCGAGGCCGACGGCCCGGTGAAGCACAAGCTGACCTGCGCGCGCCTGAAGCCGTGATGCGGTCCGGGCCCGACCGAAATCCTAGGGTTCCGGAACCGGGGGGAAATAAGCTGATCGGGCTGCGGTTCGATCACCCCTGAGCTCTGGAATCCCACGATGGAACGACGCGTCGACGAGCACCCCATCCTGCCGACCGCGGACGGCGACGAGCCCCGCGTTCCGTTCTACTGGAACGGCGACAGACTCTCCGCCCGGCCCGGCGAGATGATCTCCTCCGCCCTCTTCGCGGCGGGGATCCACACCTTCGGACACCACCCGCGCGACGGCCAGCCCCTCGGCATCTTCTGCGCCAACGGGCAGTGCGCCCAGTGCACCGTCGTCGCCAACGGCGTCGCCGTGAAGTCCTGCATGGTGCCCGTCGCCGACAACATGGTCGTCGAATCCTGCGACCGCGCCCCGACCCTCCCCGTCATCGAGGAGGAGCCCGTACTCGGCGAGACGAAGGTGGTGAAGGCCGGCGTCCTCATCGTCGGCGCCGGACCGGCCGGCCTCGCGGCCGCGATCGAACTCGGCAAGCTCGGCGTCGAAGTGCTCGTCATCGACGACAAGGACCGACCGGGCGGGAAGCTCGTCCTCCAGACGCACAAGTTCTTCGGGTCGATCGAGGACACGCAGGCCGGCACGCGCGGCATCGACATCGCGGACAATCTCGCGGCGGAGATGGCGGAGCAGGAGACCGTCTCCCTCTGGCTCATGTCCACCGCCGTCGGCGTCTTTTCGGACGGCAAGGTCGGCGTCGTGAAGGACGACACCTACCATCTCATCGAGCCGGAGGCGCTCCTCATCGCCACCGGCGCCCGGGAGCGCCAGATCCCGTTCCCGGGCCACACGCTGCCGGGCGTCTACGGCGCCGGCGCGTTCCAGACGCTCCTCAACCGCGACCTCGTGAAGCCCTGCCGGCGCCTCTTCATCCTCGGCGGCGGCAACGTCGGCCTCATCGCCGCCTACCACGCGCTCCAGGCGGACATCGAGGTCGTCGGCCTCGCCGAGGCCATGCCCCGCGTCGGCGGCTACAAGGTCCACGAGGACAAGATCAAGCGCATCGGCGTCCCCGTCTACCTCCGCCACACGGTGCTCCAGGCGCACGGAGAGGACCACGTCGAGGCCGTCACCATCGCCGAAGTGGACAAGGACTTCACGCCGATCGAGGGCACCGAGCAGACCTTCGATGTCGACACGCTGCTCGTCGCCGTCGGCCTCGCCCCCCTCGACGACTTCCACCACCAGGCGCTGGCCTTCGGCATCCCGTCCTACATGGCCGGCGACGCGGCGGAGATCGCCGAGGCGTCGGCGGCGACCTTCGGCGGGAAGATCGAGGCCCTGAAGATGGCGAAGGACCTCGGACTCGACGTCCCCGAGGTACCGCTGGACTGGTACGACAAGCTCGAAGTC
>JBDLIY010000619.1:0-2333 GCA_039714635.1 Planctomycetota bacterium | reverse complement strand
TCCGGCGACAGGGCCGCCACGACGCCCCTCGGAAGCGGGATCAACGCCAGCGCCGTCCAGAGGAGCAGGAGCGCGATCGGCGCGAGGGCCGCGGGGAAACGCGGCCGCTCCCCGGCGATCAACGGCCGGAGCACCGCGGGGCCCGCGCCGAGCGCCAGGACGGCGAGGGCGAGCGGCATGCACCACGCGGACTCGATCGCTCCGATCGGCACCGGTGCGAAAAGGACCACGACGAACAGGGCCGACCACCAGGCGCGGGCGAGGGTCATCGTCCCTCCTCCCGCCCGAGCGCACGGAGCAGCCGGGCATAGTCGCGATTCCGCGGGGCCAGTTCCACGGCCCGTCGTGCGTACTTGCGCGCCACGCGCGGATCCCCGAACTCCCGGTGCGCGCGGGCGAGAGTGAAGCACGCCTCCGCCCCGACGGTCCGGCTGTCGGCGAGCGCCTGCAGGAGCCGATGCGCCTCGGACAGCTTCCGTTGCGCCACGACCGCCCGCGCCCGGGCGAGGCGGGCCTCGTCACCGCCGCGGCCGCCCGAGACGACCCGGGCCCACCAGGCGGCGCGCCACGCGGGGGAGATCCCGTCGGCCTCGAGGGCGGCGCACAGTTCCCCCACCCGGCCCGGCTCATCGGGACCCGGGTTCGCGAGGACCCGGTCGAACGCGGCCCTCGCCGCCTCGTCCCGCCCGTCGGCCAGCAGGGCGCGGCCGAGGAGAATCCCGTCCTTTACCGCCACGGGATCGAGGGCGTGCGCGCGCCGCGTCTGGACGAAGGCGGCCTCCCGACGCTTCGTCGAGAGGAGCCACGCGGCGAGACGGGCCCGCACTCCCGCCTCCCGGGCCGCGCCGTCCCCGGCCGCCCGGTCGGCCTCCCGTGCGATCTCGATGGCCCAGTCCCAGCGTCCGGACGCCTCGAGGTGGAACAGGCGGCGCCCGGCCGGGATCCTCGCGGCCTCGAACGCGGTCCGCACCTGCGGTAACGTCAGGAGCGGATCCCCGAGGATGCCCGCGGCGAGCTTCTCTTCCCGCCCCCGCAGCGCGCGGACGGCGGTCTTCAGGTGAACGTCGTCACGCGTCTGGCGGAAGCGCGCCTGGAAGTACGCCCCTACGCGATCGCGGAGGTCCCGGAACAGGGGCGCGAGGAGGAGGGCGGCCCGGGCCTGCCGGTCGGCCTCGACGGCGTCGCCGCGACGCCAGGCGGCGCCGGACAGGTGAAAGCGCGTCTGAGCGTCGGTCGGCGCCCGTCGGGCCGCCTCCCCGAAGTGCCGCCAGGCCCGCTCCACGAGGTCGGCGTCCCAGCCGTCGCGCCGGGCGTCCCGCACCACCCGGTTCCCCCGGTCGCGGGGATAGGAGAAGTCTCCGGGCGCCGTCGCGGACGCCTTCGCCAGGGCCGCCTCCGCATCGCGTTCCCCGATCAGCGAGGTGACGATCGGCTCTCCGCGGGCGGCCGCGGCCGGCCAGGCGGCGAGGGTCAGGCGGACGGCCGTGAGTCCGGCGACGACCGCGGGCAGCAGCAGGAGGATCCCCGCCAGACGTCGCCTCGCCATGGAGATCGCCCCCAGCTTCCCGTCAGACCCGCTTCGCGTCCTTCCTGCGCGGCCGCGACTCGTCGTCGCCGCCGTAGTACGACGAATAGTAGTAGTAGTCGTAGTAGCCCGGGGAGTAACGCTTCCGGCCGATCCGCAGGTTGTTCAGCACGACCCCGGCCACGTCGACGTCGATCTGCGACAGCTGCTCCAGCCCCCGCTCGATCAGTTTCTTCCGCGTACGGCCCGCGTGCACGACGAGGATCACGGAGTCGACGATCCGGCCCAGCACGGCCGCGTCGGTCACGGCCCCGATCGGCGGCGTGTCCAGCATGATGCGATCGTAGCCGCCCCTCAGCTCATCGAGCACGCCGAGCATGCGGTCGCGTCCGAGCAGTTCCGAGGGGTTCGGGGGGATCGGACCGCTCGGCAGGACGTAGAGGTTGTCCACGGCGGTCGGCTGGACGGCTTCCTCGACGGAGACGTCGCCGATGATCACGTTCGTGAGTCCGACCGTGTTGTCCAGGTCGAACGACTTGTGGATCCGCGGGCGGCGGAGGTCGGCGTCCACCAGGATCGTCTTCGTGCCGCTGTACGCCATGACGGTGGCGACGTTGATCGTGATCGTGCTCTTCCCCTCCTTCGGGCCGCTCGACGTCACGAGATAGACGCGGTGGTCCGTCTCCCGCGAGGAGTAGGAGATCGCGGTCCGGATGCCTCGGAACGCCTCCGACGTCGTGGACTTCGGCTGGTCGTAGGCGTAGAGGTCCTTCCGCCGCACGTCGCCCCGGGACCCCGAGATGTACGG
>JBDLIY010000618.1:0-2339 GCA_039714635.1 Planctomycetota bacterium | reverse complement strand
GGACGTGCAGGCCACGGCGGCGGCCGTCCTGCTCCGGTTCGGCGACGCGGACGCGGAGCGGATGATGGACGCGTTCATCGCCGACCCCGATGGCTCCGGCTGGGACGAGGAGGTCGTGGCGGCCGCCCTGGGAGTGGAGGGTTCCGCCACCGCCGTCCCGGTCCTCACGCGACTCGTGAGGAGCGAGATCTGGGACACCCGCCAGCTCGCCGCGCGCTCCCTCGGCGAGACGAAGCTCCCGGCGGCGCGCGAGACGCTGGAAAAGGTCCTCGCGGAGGACGACGACGAAGACGTGAAGACGACGGCGGCCGCCGCGCTGATCTACGGCTTCGGAGACTCGTCCGGCGTGGAGTTCCTCACGACCGCCGTGAAGGAGTCGAAGGACTACGAGGTGGTCGTCGAGGCGATCCGCGCCCTGTCCGTCGCGGGGGGATCGAAGGATCTGTTCCAGGCGGCCTGGGACCGGAAGGTCACGAGGGTCGAGCACCTGCTCGTGAAGGTGTGGGCCGCCCACGCGCTGCTGAAGACGCCGTAGCTACGCTTCGCCGGAGACGACCTGCCCGTCGAGCATCCGGATGACCCGGCCCGCGCGGGCCGCGACGTTCTCGTCGTGCGTGACGAGGATGAGCGTCGTCCCGCTCTCCTCCTGGATCCGGGCCAGCAGGTCGAGGATCAGCTTGCCGCTCTCCTGGTCCAGCGACCCCGTGGGTTCGTCCGCGAGGATGATCCCCGGCCGGTTCGCCAGGGCCCTCGCCACGGCGACACGCTGACGCTCCCCGCCCGACAGTTCCGGCGGCCGGGCCGACTCCCGGTGCGAGAGCCCCACCGCGTCGATCAGGTCCAGGGCCCGCTCGGCGCGCTCCGCCTTCGGGATGCCGCCCGGGGAGAGCATCGGCACCTGCACGTTCTCCACCGCCGTCAGCACCGGGATCAGGTTGTGCAGCTGGAAGATGAAGCCGATCGTCCGCGCGCGGTAGTCCGTGAGGTCGGTCTGCGACGTGAGGGCCTCGCCGGCGATCTCCACCGAGCCGCCGTCGGCCACATCGAGCCCGCCGACGATGTTCAGCATCGTGGACTTGCCGCAGCCGGACGGCCCCATGATCGCCAGGAACTCCCCGGCGGCGATTTCGAGGTCGATCCCGCGGAGGGCCTCGATCCGGCCGTTCTCGTAGGACTTCGTGAGTCCCCGGATGGTGACGGAAGCCCCGCGGTCAATGCGGCGGTCATTCATAGCGGATCGCCTCCGCCGGGTGCATCCGGGACGCGCGCCAGGCCGGATAGATCCCCCCGATGCCCGCGGCGGCCACGGCGACGACGACGACCCGGATGTACATCTCGGGCTCGTAGACCGGTGCGAGGAAGCTGTTCAGATCCGTGACCTGGGAGATCAGCTCCACCCCGAGCAGGCCGGTGGGGATACCGGCCACGACACCGATCATCGAGAGCAGGAGCGACTCCACGAGGACGGCGAAGACAATCTGCCGCCGACGCCACCCCACGGCCCGGAGGATCCCGATCTCGCGGATGCGCTCGAAGATGACCATGATCATCGCGAGCATGACGAAGAGGAAGCCGATGAAGACGGCGGCGACGAGGATCACGGCGGAGACGGTCTCCATCTTCTCCAGCCCCTTGTCGACCTTCTTCACCTCCTCGAGCGTGGCCACCGTCGCCAACTCGGGGATCCGCTCCTCCACGGCCTCGGCGATCTCCGTGGTCCGCTCCTTGTCCGTCACGCGGACGGAAAAGAAACTCACGGTGTCCTTGCCGCCCCGGAACTCCTTCGAGAGCGTGTCGAGGGGGATCAGTACGGCGTTGTCGTAGAGCGTCATGCCGCGGGTGAACTGCCCGACGATCCGAAACTCGACGCCCTGGAGCGTCAGCGTGTCGCCGACCTCCTTCTCCAGCTGCTTCAGGCGGAGCGTCCCGACGATCGCCTCGTGGACGTCCGTTCCCGAGAACCCCGCCTCCCCGTGCACGAGCGCGTCCCCGTTCTCGAGGAGCTTCGCGAGGGCGAACTCGCCGGGCCGGAGCCCGATCACGTAGATAATCAACTCGGCATCCGGCGTGCTCGCGAACCAGCCGGCGGCGGCCGTAATCTCCGCGACGCCCTCGACGGCTTCGAGCTTCTCCCGGATTTCCTTCTCCGGGAGGATCGACAGCGCCATGTCGGCGACGTCGGCCTTGTAGCAGTGGAAGTCCTCGCCGAAGGCGGTGAGCATCGACTCCACGGTCTGGAGGGCGCCGGCGCTGATGGCGGAGAAGATCACGACGAGCCAGACGCCGACCATCATCCCCACGGCCGCGAGGGCCGTGCGGAGCTTCTGCCGTCCCAGGTT
>JBDLIY010000617.1:0-2351 GCA_039714635.1 Planctomycetota bacterium | reverse complement strand
GCTGACCGTCGCGGTGATCTTCGGCCTGATCTTCTCGATCGCCTCCGCCTTCCCGACCGGGCACCACCACGCGAAGCAGGTGGCGGAGACCCAGCCGAAGAAGTTCGCGGCGATCGAGGGCCTCTACGAGACGCAGGACGGGGCGCCGATGGCAGTGTTCGGCGTGCCGACGGACCGGCCGCCGGAGTTGAAGGCGCCGATCGAGATCCCGAACCTGCTCTCCTGGCTGGCCTTCGGCGACATGAACGCCACCGTCCGGGGCATCAAGGACTTCCCGGAGGACGAGCGGCCGCCGCTGTTCCTCACGTTCGCCTCGTTCCACACGATGGTGGGGCTCGGCACGATGTTCATCGGCGGGATGTTCCTCGCCGTCTTCTGGCTGCGGGGCGGGAAGCTGTTCACGAAGAAGTGGATGCTGTGGGCGCTGGTTCTCGCCGTGCCGTTCCCGCTGCTGGCCTGCCAGTTCGGCTGGATCACGGCGGAGGTCGGGCGCCAGCCCTGGATCGTCTACCCGACGGAGAGGTACGCGCAGCCGGGCCCGTACGAGCCCATCCCGGCGGACATGCCGGTGGCGGAAGTCCTCGAGAAGCACAAGGGCATGCGCGTCGCCGACGCGAACTCGATCACCGTCTCCGCGGGTGAGATCCTCACCTCGACGATCCTCTTCTCGCTGATCTACATCGCGCTGGGCGCGCTCTACCTCTACCTGTTGTTCCGCAAGATCAAACACGGGCCGTTGCCCCTCGAAGCCCCCGCGGCAGGAGGTGCGTGATGGATCTCAACACGATCTGGTTCCTGCTGGTCGGTGTGCTGTTCATCGGCTACGCGATCCTCGACGGCTTCGACCTCGGCGTCGGCGTCCTGTCTCTCTTCGGGAAGAGCCCCGAGGAGAAGCGCATCCATCTCAACGCGATCGGCCCCGTCTGGGACGGGAACGAGGTGTGGCTCCTGACCGGCGGTGGCGCGCTGTTCGCCGCCTTCCCGCCGGTCTACGCGACGGTCTTCTCCGGCTTCTACATGGCGCTGATGCTGCTGCTGTTCGCGCTGATCGCGCGCGCGGTCTCCATGGAGTTCAGGAGCAAGGTGGACTCGCCGGGCTGGCAGAAGTTCTGGGACGCGGCGTTCGGCATCGGCAGCCTGCTGCCGGCGGTGCTCTTCGGCGTCGCGTTCGGCAACATCCTGCGCGGCGTGCCGATCACCGAGGACCACATGTGGGCCGGCAGCTTCTTCGGTCTGCTCAATCCCTACTCGATCCTGATCGGCGTGGTGACGCTCGTCCTGATGGTCACGCACGGCGCCGCCTACATGGTGCTGAAGACCGACGGCGAGTTGCGCGATCGCATGAAGGCGTGGTCGATGAGGGGCTTCTACGCCTTCGTCGCCCTGTACATCCTCGCGACGATCGCCACGGCGCTCGTCTCGCCGTGGCTGTTCGAGGGCGTGCTGACGAACCCGATCTTCTGGCTGCTCGTGGTGCTGATGGTCGGCGCGGTGGCGGCGTTCCCGACGATGACGAAGAAGGACCGGCCGTTCGCGGCCTTCCTCGCCACCTCCACGATGATGCTGTCGGGGATCGGTTTCGCGGCGCTGTCGCTTTTCCCGCGGCTGGTGCCGTCGAGCCTGGACCTCGACTGGTCGCTGACGGCCTACAACGCGAGTTCGACGGACCGGACGCTGACGGTGATGCTGATCATCGCCCTGGTCGGGATGCCGTTCGTGATCGGCTACACCGCGGTCATCTACCGCGTGTTCAAGGGCAAGGTGATCCTGGACGACACGTCGTACTGACACAAACCTGCTATTCGGGGTCAGACCCCGATTAGCAGAATGGGATTTGCAGATCGGGGTCAGGCGTCGCGCTCGCCTGGCCCCGTCCGCCTCAGGTTTTCGTACGTCATCGCCACGACGGAGAGCGCGTGGGAGATGGCGCCCTCCTTCACCAGGCGCATCGCGTCGGACCACGGCCTGAGCACGGTCACGCACTGCTCGTTCCCGTCGAAGTCCGGCTCCGCGACCAGCTTCGCGCCGAGCGCCAGCCAGGTGTGGCAGCGGTTCGTCAGGATCGCCGGGTTCGGCTCGATCGCGCCCAGCCGCGCCCACTGCCGCGCCTCGTAGCCGGTCTCCTCGCGGAGTTCGCGGACGGCCGCCTCCTCCGGCGACTCCCCGGGATCCACCGTGCCGCCGGGAACCTCCAGCGTCACCCGCTCCCGGGCGTGGCGCCACTGCTCGACGAGGACGAGTTCGTCGTCGTCCGTCAGCGCGACGACGTTGACCCAGTCCGGCGCGTCCACGAACCAGAACTCCCCTTCCTTCCCGTCGCTCTCGCGGCGCATCTCTCGCGCCACGATGTC
>JBDLIY010000616.1:0-2360 GCA_039714635.1 Planctomycetota bacterium | reverse complement strand
GGCAACCGCGGCCGGTTCCTCGGCGTGATGGACTTCACGGGTCTGATCGGCCTCGGGCTCGGCCTGCTGCTGGCCGGCGAGCTCTACGACGGCGGGCGTGGCTTCGAAAACGGGCACCTCTGGTTCCTCGCCGCGGGTTTCATCCTCGCCGGAGTGCCGCTCATCAAGCTCACCCTGATGCACCTCGACAAGGTCGGCCCGGCGAACGGAAACGGGAACGGGCAGGGCCGGATGTCGCCGGAGTTCCTGCGGTACATGTTCGTTCTGGTCGTCGCCATCCTCGGCCTCTGGTGCTTCCAGCAGAACCACACGTTCTTCGTGCGGCTGCCGGAGACGGCGGCGGCATCGGACCGGGAGCTCTCGATCATCCGGACGGCGTTCTGGGTGACGGCGGGCCTGGCGGCTCCCCTCGCCGGCCGCTGGATCGACCGGACGGGCGCGCGGCGGTCGTACCTGCTCTCGCTGCTCGTCGCGTCGCTGATCCCGCTCTCGTTTCTCGCGACGACGAGCGTGCTCTTCGCGGCGGTCTCGCTGGCCGCCTTCGGCGCGGTGTTGACGGCGGTGCGGAACTCGAGCTACGCGGTCGCCGCCGAGCTGACGCCGGACGAGAGCCGCGGGCGGCACTTCGCGGTCTACAACGCGGTGATGAGCATGGGCTGGGGGATTGCGGCGCTGGCGATCGGCGGGCCGCTGGCGGACGCCCTGATCGCGTCGGGTCGGACAGCGGCGGAGGGCTACGGCGCGACATTCGTCGCGGGATCAGCGCTGGGGTTGGTCGGGCTCGGCCTGGCCCTCTTCATCGGCCGGCGGCGCTGACCCGGTGCACACCGCCCGCCAGCTCTCCATCAGGAGCGCAAGGTCCTCCGGCTCCATGCCGTAGGTGTCCGGCAGACAGGCCTCGACACCGGCGAATCCCCGGTTGAGGCTCGCGAGCACGCCCTTCCGCGCAACCTCCGGGATGAGGTTCCAGCCCACGACCGCATGCCCGGCGGACGAAACCCTGAATTCGTTCACATCGACCCAGGGTACCGAGACCCGCCGCCACAACCCCCGGATGGTGAACCCGGTGGTGTCCAGCCGCAGGTGCAGGAAACCCGGAACGAAGTGCGCCCCCGCGATCGGGATGCCCGAGCCGAAGAACACAATGCCGAGCCAGGGGACCGGACCGGTCTTTCCCGCGCAAAGGAGAGAGACGGACGCCACTACGAAGACGGCGCAGATGAGGAGGGCGTACACCCACGTTCGGATCCCGGGCCGGAGGATGAGCACGCCGTCCCGCGACTTCGCCATCACCTTCTCGACGTCGAACGCCACCAGGTCCTCCCCGCGGATCGCCGCGGTCTTCCCCCCACGTGGGGCAACGTTGTTTGATGCGTCAAACATCGCTTTCCCACGTGGGGCAGACGTCGGAGCCGGACCGGCCTACTTCCCCGGCGCCGGGTGGACCGTCTTCCAGTCCCGCTTCATGTCCACGACGATCCAGCCGCGGTCGGCCGCCTCGTCGAGACCCCGGGCCAGGCGCCCCACGTGCGAGTCGCGGTCGTACGCCCACTCCCGCTCGCCGTCGGTGTGATGGACGATCACCGCCAGGCCGGGCGTCTCCCCGCCCGTGGCCCACTGGAGCATCTGGAAGTCGCCGTCGGAGTTGCCGAAGGCGGCGATCGGACGACGGCCGATGTGGCGGTGGATCCCCACCGGCTTGGTCTCCTTGTCGTCGATGAAGTCGACCTCCGGCCGGCGGACCAGCACGGGCTTCCCGTCCCGCTCGGCGAACTCGACCTTCACGCTGGAGCCCACGACCTGCTCCGGCGGGATCCCGTAGACACTCTCCGCCCACGGCCGCATGAACTCGATCCCGCCCCCCGAGACGATCCACGTCCTGAAACCGTTCGCCCGCAGGTAGTCGAGCAGTTCGAGCATGGGCTGGAAGACGAGCTCCGTGTACGGCCGGTCGCGTTCGGGATGCCGGGCGGTCGCGATCCAGTCCCGGACGATGTCCTCGAACTCCCCGGTCGTCATCCCGGTGTGGGTCGCCAGCACGAGCTCGAGGAGGCCGCGCTCCCCGGTCGCGAAGACGGCCTCCATGTCCCCTTCGATCGCTCCCTTGAAGGGCTGCCGTTCCTTCCACTCGGGATGCTCGGCCGCGAGGGCCCGGACCCGGTCCATCGCGAAGTACAGCTGGAAGTAGACGGGCCTCTCCGACCACAGCGTCCCGTCGTTGTCGAAGGTGGCGATGCGCTCCGCCTCGGGGACGAAGTCGGGGCTGGCCGGGTCCGTGACGCGGGCGACGAAATCCACGATCCGCTGCCGGGCCTCGCCGTCGTTCCAGGACGGCAGCGGGTCGGGCCGCCGGGCTCCTC
>JBDLIY010000615.1:0-2362 GCA_039714635.1 Planctomycetota bacterium | reverse complement strand
GCGCGCGGCCGACCGGCTGCGGGAGATCAGCTCATGAAGGTCGCCGGAATCCAGATGGACATCGCCTGGGAGGACCCGGCCGCGAACCATGAATATGTCGGGCGACTCGACATCGGGGATGCGCGGCTCATCGTGCTGCCGGAGATGTTCGCGACGGGCTTCACGATGGACGCGGAGAGGGCGGCCGAATCGGCCGGCGAGACGCGGGAGTTCCTCGCCGGGCTGGCGAAGGAGGCCGGTGTGTACGTGCTCGGCGGCTACGCGGAGCCGACGGCCGCGAGGCCGCGAAACGCCTGCTCGATCTACGATCCGGACGGCGAAGAGGTCCTCCATTACCAGAAGATCCATCCCTTCTCGCTGGCCCGCGAGCCCGAGTACTACGACGCTGGCGACGCGCTCGAAACGGTGACGATCGACGGTGTGCGCGTGACGCCGGTGATCTGCTACGACCTGCGGTTCCCGGAGATCTTCCGGATCGCGGCGGATCGGACGGACCTGTTCGTGGTGATCGCGAACTGGCCGGCGAAGCGGAGTCATCCGTGGCGGACGCTGTTGATGGCGCGGGCGGCGGAGAACCAGGCGTACGTGCTCGGGGTGAACCGGGTCGGGGAGGCGCAGGGCGAGCCCCACCAGGGCGACTCGATGGTCGTCGACCCGTTCGGCAACGTCGTCGACGAGGCCGTCGGCGACCGGGCGCTGATCCGGGGCGGGGTCGACGCCGGGGAGGTCCGGAGGGCGCGCGAGCACTTCTCGTTCCTGGCCGACCGCCGGCCGGACGTGTATCGGAAGCTCGAGGGGGAGGACTGAGATGGCTCGTTGGCTGCCACTGCTGCTGATCGTGTTCGCGTTCCCGGTCTCCGCGGAGGAACCGGAGCCGTGGTTCACGAATGTCTCGAAGGAGGTCGGCCTGACGGACGTCCGGGCGAAGGACGGCATCTTCACGGATCTGAACGGGGATGGTTTCTACGACCTCTGCCTCGATCGCCGCCGGCTCTATCTCTCGGAGAAGGGAAAGTCGTTCGCGGCGCACGAGGAGCACGGGATCGAGTTCCCGGAGGTCGTGCTGGTCCCGCTGAAGAACGGGAAGGCCGACACGGACAAGGCGAAGAAGACGACGTTCACGCCGCAGTATCTCTACTTCGCGGACGTGGACAACGACGGCGACCAGGACGCGCTGTACGGCGTCCATTCGAATTGGGAGTACTTCGACCAGCGGGCGATGAAGTGGGTTGCCGTGACGGGGTGCGACCACGGCGTGCGGAGTACGGTCTGGCTGAATGACGGGGCGGGGAAGTTCACGCGGGGGCCCGAATCCGACTACTCGGCGAGGGACGGGTTCGGCCCGGCGATGGCGTTGGCGATCGTGGACGTGGATCTCGACGGGAAGCTCGATCTCTACGAGGGTCGGGAGTATCGGCAGTATGGGGTGTTGTACGGTTGCGGGGTCGATCGGTTGTGGCGGGGTGACGGGAAGGGTGGCTTCTCGGACGAGACGGAGAAGTTCGGTCTGATGACGGTGCCGGAGCCGGCGGGGCCGAACTCGAGTCGGCCGAGTTACGGGGTGACGCACGCGGACGTGGACGGCGACGGGCGGCCGGATCTGTTGCAGATGGCGTACGGGCGGCAGTGGAACTATCTCTGGCTGGGCGGGGAGGACGGGAAGTTCACGGAGGTCGGCCGGTCGAGCGGTTTTGCGGGGGACGGGATCACGCACGGGCGGTATCCGCGGGGTGTGCGCCGGGCGCCGGAGCGGCCGTTTCGGTCGAACGGGAACACGTTCGACTGCGCGGTGGGCGACGTCGACAACGATGGTGATCTGGACTTGTTCCTGGGCGAGATCCAGCATGCGTGGGCGGGCGAGAGTTCGGACCCGCCGTCGCTGTTGATCAATGAGACGGAGGACGGCGTGGTGAAGTTCCGGCGTCGTCCGGTGACGGAGTTCCTGCCGAAGCGGGAGTTCCGGGACGCTCGCAACTGGAACTACGGGGACTTGCACGCGGCGTTCGCGGACTTCGACCTGGACGGCCGGCTGGACCTGTTGATCGGTTCGGGCGACTATCCGGACGGGCAGTACTTGCGGTTGTATCGGCAGAAGGCGGACGGGGAGTTCGAGGAGGTGACGGAGGTCGCGGGTTTCGACTGGGAGGGTTGCGGGGACTTGTCGATCGGCGATTTCGATCGCGACGGCGACCCGGACATCCTGGCGGGGCGTTCGTTCATGCGGTTGAACAAGGCGCATCGGGACAAGCACATGGGCGGGATCGCGGTGAACGAGGTGGGCTTGTTCCGGAACGATGTGGGGAACCGGAGCGGGAACCACTGGTTGAATGTGCGGCTGGTGGGCCGGTTGGCGAACCGCAGC
>JBDLIY010000614.1:0-2368 GCA_039714635.1 Planctomycetota bacterium | reverse complement strand
CTCCTCTTAGTCACCTCGAAGGAGGTGATCCCCCGTGACATCAACGATCTCCGCATCCAGAGCAGGTCAAGCCTACGCCTCCCCGACGAAGTCAGCTGGCTCCTTCGGGTCTCTCTCTCCCCTGCCGCAATGTACATCCTCGGCGAGGGATCCTCCCATCGCCTCCGGGCGCTGCCGGAAGAGGCGGGGAGGCGATACATCGCGTTGCCCAAGGGCCGCGCGGGTTGCCTGGCCGCGGCGAGCGGGGCCGAGAAAGCGGCCGTGCTCGAGATCATCCCGGGCGATCCGGCCGGGGACGCAGTTGCATCGGTCTCCTTTCTGTCGGGCAAGGAGAACAAGGTTCGATGGCGGCGATCCTGCCCTCGGCCGCAAGCCACCAGGCGGTCGGTCCACGACGTCGGCCTCGTCGATACGACTGCGGACGGCGGGATTGTGGCGGTCGGATGGGAGAAGGGCGAGGTCCATCTCTTCAAGGGGAAGGACGGATCGATCTCGAGGACGCTCGTGGAACCGGACTGTTCCGTCTGTGACTTCGTGCGCTTCGCAAAGGACGGGGAACATCTCTACTCGGGCCACCGCAACGGGATGCTCTTGCGCTGGGAGATCGACGGAGGGGCTGCGCCCCGCCTGCTCTTCGACTTTTCGGAGGAACTGGAGAAGCGCGAGTTCGTGTTCCAGCAACTCGAGGTGTCCGACGACGAGAGGATCGTCGCCGTCCTCCTGGACGACGGTCAACTCAGGATCCTGACGCTGAAGGATTCGGACGACGAGTAGCTGCGTCCGGCCCGTTGAGAAGCGTATCGGGTGCTGGCGGCGCCCAAGACCATCAGCTTCCTGCACAGGCCACGACACGACGGGAGCGATCGCCGCGGGTGGAAGGCCCATGGCCCCAGCCTGGCCCCCGAAGCGGCCCTCCGAAGATGCCGTCCCCCGCGTGGTCGCGCGCTCTTCCTCCCGGGTACCGGGGAAGGTGCTGCACGATGATCACACGCGACCGGTAGAATCCGCCGCCGTGAACTCCCCCGCCGCCCCTTCACCCGACCGAGCTTCACCCGACCGCGACCACTTCATCCCGTTCCGTCGCGGAGACGTCGTCGAGATGTGCCTCCAGCGGGAGGGCCTCGCCGGCGAGGACGCCGACCGGTTCCGGAGCCTCGCCCGCATCCTCGGCGCCTTCTTCCACTTCGAATTCCAGGACACGCTGCACCGGCTCACGGACGGCTACGCCCCCTTCGACCCCGACCGGGACACCCGCCGGATCCGCGACCTGTCCGACAGCGAACGTTCGGAGTGCCGGCGGCAACTCGTCGACGGTCTCACCGAAGTCCTCCGCCGGGGCAACTACGTCCGGATCCCGGAGGAGGACATCCACCGGGCCATGGCGGAGGAATCCCTCTTCCGGATCCGGCTCCACGTCGACCTGACCGACTTCGAAGAGATCCTCTTCTTCCGCCGCGGCGAGACCGTTCGGCGGGAGAAGATCCGCCGCCTGTTCGGCCTCGGGACAAAGGAGATCGAGGTCCCGACCTACGATCGGGTCGCGGTCTACGTCCACTTCAAGGAGCGGGACTGGTTCGACGCGAAGAAACGGAAGAACCTGCCCTTCCAGCCCGGCTCGATGCTGCTCAAGCTCTTCTCGAACATCCCGCGCGCGGACCTCGAGATGCTGTTCCCGAACTCGCAGATCCGCATGAAGCCGATCGACAAGATCGTGATGGTAGTGCCGGCCCTGGCGGGGATCGTCGTCATCGTGGCGACGAAACTCGCGGCGGTGATCGGGCTCATCGCCGCGCTCATCCTCTTCTGGCTGGGCGTGGCCGAGGACCGGCCCACGATCAACAGTGCCCGGCTCGTCGCGCTCGGCGCCGGGCTCGCCGCGTTCGGCAGCTACCTCGCCAAGCAGTGGATGAACTACAAGAACCGCAAGATCCGGTTCATGAAGGCGCTGACCGAGAACCTGTACTACCGGAACCTCGACAACAACGCGGGCGTGCTGAAACAACTGGTCGACCGGGCGGAGGGCGAGGAACTGAAAGAGGCGATCCTCGCTTACCGCTTCCTCCTCGAGGAGGAGGACGGCCTGACGCTCGAGGAACTGGACGCGCGGATCGAGCGCTGGCTCGCCGAGCGCTGGGAGGTCGACGTCGACTTCGACGCGGAGGACGCGCTGGGGAAGCTCGAGCGACTCGGACTGGCCCGCCGCGAGCAGGACAATTGGCGCGTCCTCCCTCTCGAGGAGGCTCTCCGCGAGCTCGACCGGCGGTGGGACGGGGCGTTCGACTTCGGGTCGGCCCCCGCGACGGACTGAGCCGGCCCTACGGGATCTTCAGCGCCGCGAGGAACTTCTCCACCGCTGGCTCCACCTCAT
>JBDLIY010000613.1:0-2373 GCA_039714635.1 Planctomycetota bacterium | reverse complement strand
CGTCTCGCGGTGGCGGGCCCGGTTCCTCGAATCGGGCTTCCGGGGGCTCGAGGACGAGCCGCGCACCGGGGCGCCCCGGCAGATCCCCGCGGACCGCCGCGCGTGCGTTCTGCGCATGGCGCTCTCCGGTCGATCCGTAAACAGCACGCGCGCGATCGCGCTCTCCACGGGCGTCAGCCAGAGCACCGTCTGCCGCGTCCGGCGGCAGTTCGGAATCCAACCGGGAATGCCGGGCGAGGGGGACCCCGCCGTCCTCGCCCTGTTCGGAATTCATCGCGTCCGGGTCACCGGGTTCTTCGCGACACCCACCGGCGGCGTGCTGGCCGTCGACGGGGGCGATCCCGGCGGCGGCGTGCTCGTCGTCTGCGGCGGGGAACCGGACATCGCCGCGCGGCTTCCCCGACCGCTCCTCCGGCCCGACGGAGCCGGCGATCCCTGGACCGTTCTCCACCAGTGGCTCGGCTTCTTCGCCGATGTCCGCGCCCTGTGTCGGGACTCCCGGGTCACCGGGAACGGCTCCCGTCTTCTGGCCCGCCCGGCATGACCTTTGAGATTTCCTCCGGTCCGTAGAGCCAGCTCGCGGCGGACCTCTGCCGGTCAGTGTGGACCAACCCTCCGCGCGGCAAGAAGCACCGCCGCGAGCCTTCACTGAACCCGAACGCGATTCGGAAAGGGGACGGTCATGCTTCCCGGTCAAGGAGTTCTTCGGTGGTCCGTTGCGGTCGTCCTGGCGATCGTCGTCGGTGCGTGCGGCGGGGGCGGGGGCTCGGACCGACCCGGTGGGGGCGGCGGCTCCTTCGTTCTCATGGACGTCAGCGTCGGTGACCACGACGGCGTGCCGCTGAACGAGATCCTCGTGCTCACGTTCAGCGAAGAGCTGGACCGCGACACCGTCCGGCCGGAGACGATCCAGGTCCGGGAGGGGCCGAACTACGGCCGCCAGGTGCCGGGGGAGTTTCGCGTCGAAGGGCGACGGGTGGAGTTCTTCCCGCGGCTTCCGATCCTGCCGGACCTCTCCGACTCGGGATTCCAGCCGGCGATGGACTACAAGGTCATCCTGCCCGGACAGCCGGACGTCTCGACGGTTCGGAGCGTGGGGAACAACCGCCTGAAGAAGACGACGACCGTCCGGTTCCGGACGGCGGCCGCGGGATCCCCCGACCTGTTCCGGGACAACTTCCTCGACGCGACGCCTCCCCACGTCCAGTTCGTGAACCCGCCGGACGGCGCGGTCGAGGTGCGGGCCGACAGCGAGATCACGATCACGTTCAACCGCCGGGCGCTGAACCCGGTCACCGTGAACGCCTCGAACATCACGCTGACCCTCGTCGAGCGCGGGAACACCCCCGTGCACCGCATCGTCTCCGGCGTTCCGGTTCTCGAGCAGACGCACGACTCCGTCGTCGTGAAGTTCGTGCCCACCTTCCCGCTGGCGGACGAGGCCCGGTACATCCTGCACGTGGATCGGAGGGTGCAGGATCTCGTGGGGAACGACATCGATCCGGGGTTCGAGTCGGAGTTCAGCATCCGCGACGAGCCGGCCCGTTTCTCCGAGTTCGAACTCTCGTTCGACGCCACGGAGAAGGCGATCCTGATGGACCCGGACGAGTCCACGGCCTCCTGGAACGAGGACGTGGAAGGCGCCCTCGCGGCGCTGTTCACCGTCGCGGGTGGCAACGCCACCGCCGGTGACCTGAAGCCCGTCGCGAACCGGCAGATCGCCCCGGCGGACTTCCCGCGCGGGCACGAGGTGATGTCCATCGACGGCCACGAGTGCGACGTCTACAACTTCCGGGAGATCTCGATCCCGGCGGGCACGACGGTGCGGTTCACCTCCGCGCCGGGCGAGCCGGACCGGTCCGTCGTTCTCCTGTCGCTCAAACCGGTTCTCATCGAGGGGACGCTCACGGTCTCCGGCGGCGACGGCCAGGACTCGGAGCGTTCGTCGACGAACACGAAGCTCGTCGTCGCGGCGGGTGGCGCGGCCGGTCCGGGCGGCACGCAGGGCTCCGACAGCTACGACGGAACGAAGGTCGGCGTGAACTACCCGCAGAGCGAGGGCGACGCCGGGGACGTGGAGCCCGGCGGCGAGGGCGGGCGCGGCGGCGACTGCTCCAGCTCTACCGCCTACTCCGTCGCGGGCGGCGGTGGCGGTGGCGGCGCGCGTACCGCGGGCCTGAACGGGACGAAGGGCGGCTCGACCACGACGTCGTGGAGAGGGGCCGCCGGCAAGGGCGGTCGGTCCACCGATCAGCGCAGCTACCCCGTCAATCTCGAGCGACGTCCGAACGTCGGCGGAGCGGGTGGCGGCGCGGGCGGCCTGGGCGGCCACAACGGCCGTGGCTGGCGGACCGGCGGCGGCGGCGGCGGCGG
>JBDLIY010000612.1:0-2376 GCA_039714635.1 Planctomycetota bacterium | reverse complement strand
TCGACTGGTTCCGCGTCTTCGGCCGCTTCCTCGTCTACGTCGACCTGTTTGTCGCCGTCCTCGCGGCGCTGGGGCTGACGCGCCTCCTGATCCACGTCCGGGGGCGGTGGTGGATCGCGGGCGTCGTCGCGCCCGCGGCGGCGGGGCTCCTGTTTCTCGCCGACATCCACGGGGCGCTCGGCAACCAGCACTCCACGGTCGCCGCCGACCACTGGCTGAGCCCCCCGGCGACGGTCCGGGCGATCCGGTCCCGCGAGGGCCGGGGCGGGGAGCCGTTCCGCATCGCGACGATCGATCCCCGGCGCCGGGTCTTCCGGAACGCCCACGTGCGCGCCGGCGGCTGGACGAAGAACCTGGAGCGCTACGAGCCGGTCCGCCTGTGCGTCGCGCCGAACATGGGGATCCTCTTCGGCCTCTCGACCGCCCAGGTCTACACGCCGCTGCCGCTTCCGTGGGTGAAGGACGCCATGGAGCTCCTGCCGTACGACGCGGACCCGCGGACGCTGCGGCCGGGGGGCCACAACCCGAGGATCTCCGCCCTCCTGAACGTCCGCTACGTCATCGATCCCTTCGGGACCTCGGTGGGGGAGACCGCCCTCCTCGGCGAGTACCCCGGCGACGTCCTCCTGCGCGGACAGGTCCTCCTCCCCGACGGCCCGCCGTACCGCATCCGGCTCCTCGCGGATCCGGCGGCCCTCCCCCGCGCGTACCTCGCGGGCGGGGCGAGGATCGTCCCGGATACGCCGGCCGCTCCCGGGACCGCGTGGACGCCCGCCCAGCGGGCGCTCCTCTCCGCCGAGTGGGACCCGCGACGGGAGGTCCTGATCACGGAGTCGGACCCGGCGCCGGCGGAGGGCGAGCCCGGGCCCGTCGCCGGGAACGTGCGGTTCCTCTCATATGGTCCGACGCGCGTCGTGATCGAAACCGGGGCCGAGCGCGACGCCTGGCTGTTCCTCGGGGACAGCTGGTATCCGGGCTGGACGGCGACCGTCTCCGGTCGCGAGACGCCGATCCGCCGGGCGAATCTCTACGGCCGCGCCGTCCGGGTGCCGGCGGGACCGCAGGAGGTCGTCTTCACCTGCCATCCGGCCGGATTCGACCGGGGGCTTCTCCTCGCCGGCGTCGCCCTGGCGCTCCTCGCGGGGCTCGTCGCGCCATGGCCCAAACGGCGCCGGGCGCGGGGGACCGGTGATAGGATCGGCGCCCCGTGATCCCCCTCGACCGGAAGAAGTCCCTGTCCGTCCTGCTCCTCGCCGCCTTCGCGACGGCGATGCTCTGGCCGTTGATCTTCGGCGGAGAGGTCCACATGTTCCGGGACTTCGGCCGCTACTACGCTCCCGTCAAGAAGGCGTATCTCGAGCGCCTGGCGATGGGAGAGCTCTGCATCTGGCTCCCGGAGCTGAACTGCGGGACGCCGATCCACGGCAGCCTCGTCCACGCCTTCCTCTATCCCGGCAACGTGCTGCTGTTCGCGGGCGAGTCCCTCGGTTGGGGGCTCTACTTCGCCGCCCACCTCTTCCTGGCGGGGCTGGGGGCCCGGGCCCTGGCGAGGAAGCTCGGGGCGGAGGAGGAGGGAGCGTTCGCCGCCGCGATCGCCTGGGCCGGATCCGGCTACCTGGTCAGCCAGTTGAACCACGTCCCCTATGCCACCGTGGCGGCCTGGGCCCCGGTGATCGTCACGCTGGGTCTCTCGGTGGCCGAGGGGAAGCGCCGGGCCCTGCCACTGCTCGCGGTCGCCTTCGCGATGGCCGCGCTGGGGGGAGAGCCGTTCACGCTGCTGCTCACCATCGTCTTCCTCGGGATCCTGGTGCTGGCGGGAGGATTCGGGCCGAGGATCCCGGCGCTCCTCTCGATCGGCGGGGCGGGGTTCGTGGCGATCCTCCTCGCGAGCCCGACGCTGCTGCCGGCGTGGGACGTCGTTCCGGAGTCCGCCCGGGCCACGGGGTTCGAGGAGGATCTCGCCGGATTCGGGAGCGTCCATCCCCTCCGCCTCGTCACGGTCCTCTCCCCGGAGTCCATGGGGCGCTACCAGCACCGGTTCTCCCTCGTCCAGAGCCTGTTCGGCCGCGAGTTCCTGCTCGAGGCCCACATCCTTCTCGGACTGTGGTTCGGAGCGGTGGGCCTGATCGCCCTGCCGCAGGCGCCGGTCCGGCGGTCCCGGGCGGCGCGGGTCCTCGGGATCACCGCGGGCGTGTGCGTGCTCCTGTCTTTCGGCGACTACCTCGGCCTGGCGCCGCTGATCACGAAGGCGGTGCCCGGCCTCTCCCGATTCCGGTACGCGGACAAGTACTGGTTCATCGTGGCGCTGGCGGCGGCGCCCCTGATCGGCCTGGCGCTCCCGGCCCTCCGCCGCCGGCCCGGCCTGATCCTCGCGGG
>JBDLIY010000611.1:0-2377 GCA_039714635.1 Planctomycetota bacterium | reverse complement strand
CTTTTTCACGTCCCAGTAGAACGCGACGTGGTCCAGGTCCGAGAACTCGATGCCGCCGGCCCTGAGGCACGCATCGATCGCGTTCTCGGGGAACCCGTAGAAGTGCTTCTGCCGCGTGAAGCGCTCCTCCTCGACGGCGCAGACGATCTCGCCGTCGCGCACGAGGGCCGCGCTCGCGTCGTGGGTGCTGTTGAAGCCGAGGATGTTCATTCCACCACCGTCCGAGCCCCATCGGACCTGGGGATTGTATCCCGCGGCGGCACGAACGTCGGCTTATCCGCGCGCTTCGCGGACCGCGGCGACGACGACCTCGAGCTTCTGCTTGGCCTCTTCGAGGGAACGGTTCTTCAGGCCGCAGTCCGGGTCGAACCAGAGACGGTCCTTCGGGAACGCCTCGACCGCCTGGCCGATCCGCTCGAGCACGGACTCCTTCGTCTCGATCTCGTTCGAGTGGACGTCGACGAGGCCGAAGGAGATGTCCTTGTCCGTCCCGCCCGAAAGCAGGAGAGGCAGCAGGTCGTCCTCGCGGGAGGAGAGCTCCAGGTCGATGTTGTCGACCGGCAGCTGCATCACCTGCGGGAAGATCGTCTCGAAGCCGTCGCGGCAGATGTGCGTGATGAAGTAGGCGTCGAGGCCCTGCGTCACGACCTCCATCGCCTCGATGGCGAGGGGCACCTCGTCGGGACGCACGGAGATCGCCGGCTCGTCGATCTGGATGATCCGGCAGCCGGCCTCGATGAGCGCCTCGACTTCCTTGCGGATCTGCTTCGCGACGGAGAGGGTCGCGTCGCGGCGGGAGTCGTAGTGCTCGAGGAAGCACCAGTCCATCACCGTGTAGGGGCCGGAGAGCATTCCCTTCACCGGCTTCTTCGTGAGGCTCTGCGCGTACTTGAACCACTCGATCGTGATCGGCTGCACCCACTCCACTTCCGAGACGATGATCGGCTTGTGGTAGAAGGTGTTGTCGTAGGAGCGGACGAGCCCGCCGATCTCGAAGCCGCGCATGGTCTCGGCGAAGAAGGTGACCATGTCGCCGCGGTACATCTCACCGTCGACGATCACGTCGATGCCGGCCTCGTCCTGCCACTCGACCCAGAGCCGTGTCGCGGTCTCCTCCTCCTGCTCGAGCTCCTCCTGGGAGATGCGGCGCTGCGCGTAGTCGGCGCGGGCCTTCTTCAGGGAGTCCGGCTTCGGGAACGAACCGACGGACGTGACAGGGGTCTCCGGAAGGATGATCCCCAGTTCCTCGAGACGCTTCACAGACATCTCACCGACCTCCCGACTTCGAGTACCGGAACCTCAACGTCGTCATGAACTCGAGCTTCCGCCGCGCGCGGTCGCGCGGGAGGAACTCGAGGCCGCAGGAAGGCGTGAGATAGCAGTGGTCCACGGAGACCCGGGTCAGGATCCGGTCGAACGCCCGGAAGACGTCCTCCTGATCCTCCATCCTCGTGTTGCGACCGTCGAGCAGGCCCAGCGCGAGCACCTTCGACGAGCCGACCATCTCGATGTTCGAGATCAGGTCCTCGCTGTAGGTGAAGTCGAACCCGAGGATATCCACGGGCATGTCCTGGAAGTCGCCGTACAGCTTCGCGGCGTCCCCGAAGCAGGTGGTCAGCGAGAGCTGGGCGTCCCCCTTCTTCGCGGCGAGAACTCCCATCGCCTCGCGGAGCAGACCGATGTCCTCCGGGTGACGGAGGATCGCCGGCTCGTCGATCTGGATGATCTTCGCGCCGGCCGCGGCCATGACCTCGACCTCGTTGGCGTACGCTTCCGCGAATGCCATGGTCAGGTCGCCGACGCTCTCGAACGCCGCGTCGTTCACGCGCGAGCACCGCGCCGTCGTGTAGGGACCGGGAAGGAGGCCCTTCACGGGACGCGTGGAGTTCCGGCGGGCGTGCTCGAGGTCTTCGCCGAGCAACGGCTTCACCCAGCGGGGAGCTCCCTCGACCACCGGCTGCCGGAAGAGGAAGTTCGAGTCGAAGAAGCGGCGCAGGCCGCCCAGGCGCACGTTCTCGAGGTGGCCCGCGACGTGGGAGACGGGGTCGTGCCAGCGCACCATCCCGTCGGTGACGATCTCCATGCCGGCCGCGATCTGCTCGCGGACGACCTCGGTGATCGTCATGTTCTCGGCGTCGCGAAGCTGGCGCTCCTGGATCCTCCCCTCGTCGAACTTCGCCCGCGTGCGGCGAAGTCGTTGTTCCTGGGGACGATCTCCCACCCGTGGGTAGGAGCTGTTGTTCATGAGGATGAGCCGCATATCCGCTCCCCGGGCAGGGGTTGTAGAAAAGGGGGGCGCTGCCCGGCGTGAAAGGGGCTCAATCTAGGAGGGGGGTGAGAGGCAGTCAACAAAAACGGCAAAGGGGCCTCCCGGGTG
>JBDLIY010000610.1:0-2382 GCA_039714635.1 Planctomycetota bacterium | reverse complement strand
CCACGCTCGAGCTGCGCCAGCGACACGGCGTCGAGGATCGCGACCGAACCACTGAGTTCGCCTTCGACGGCTCGCCGCAGTACAATCTCGGACCCATGAAATCCTGTTTCGTCGCCGCCGTCTTGCTCCTGGCCGCCTCCTGCGGCGGCGAGCCGCCTCCGCCCCCGCACGAGGAGACCCCGCGCCTGATGGCGCGGCTCGATGCACTCCTCCCCCATCTTAGCGCCGAGCTCGAGGACTTCGAGATCGGGGACGACTCGGTCGTCGTGCTCGAGAGCAAGGAGTTCTCCCTCCGCGCGGCCGCGGAGTGCTCGTACGCTGAGAAGGTCTTCGGCCCGTCCACCGAGGAGGAACAAGGCGGTGGGTGGCTGTTCGCGCAGCTCTTCTCGATCCCGGTCATCACGGATGAGGGCGTCATGCTCCTGGCCGGGCTCACATCCGACGACGGCCTGCTGACCGCCCGTCTCATCCACGGCCTGGTTCAGGTGCACCTGTGCCGGGACCACGATCTCGGGGCGTTTCGCTCCGGGCCCGGGACGCTGGAGGAAGCCCTGGCACGCCACGCGGCGCTGGAGGCATTCACCCGGAGGATCGGACGACGGATCGCGGAGCGCGCGGGGGTGACGAAGGACTACCGGCACTTCGACCGGGGACCCACACCGGAGTTCGGACCGGACGAAATCGAATCCGGGTGGGAACAGTCCGTCCTCGTCGCCCTGGCCGGAGACCGGCACGTGCGCGACACCGCGGAGGTCTTCGCCACGCGAAGCATCGATCTCCACGGCCTCGCCGGCGCGATCGAGCGTCTGTTCGCACACCCTCCGACCACGGTGGGGAGTCTCCGGGATCCGGACGGCAGACCAGTCGAGACGCCTCGGAGCGAGATCGGGAGGGCAGTGCAGGCCCGCCTGGCCGACGGCATGATCTGCGACCCCGTGAGCCCGTTCTTCCGACCGCAACTGGAGATGCTCCTCCTCTTCGCGGAGCCCGGGGAGAAGCGGGCGGCGCTCGATGCCTGGGTCTCCGGATTCGCCCTCTCCGGCCAGCGCTCGAGGAGGGCCATCAAGGTCCGCCTCTTCGTCGGGCAGGACCCGGAAGGAGCGGAGGACCTGCTTCGGGCCCGGGTCGAGTCCATCCGGCGCCTCGACGACCGGTGGAAAGCGGCCTCCGATCCGATCCGCCGTCTCGATTCCGCCCGGTTCTCCGTCGTGCCCGGGGGCACCCTCTTCGAACGGGTCGTGGACCACGGTTCGATCGCCTGGAAACGCCCGCAGCAGCTCCTCTTCCGACAGGGCGACGTCGTCGTCGAGATCCTGATCGGCGATCCCGGGGCCGTCGACACCGACGCTCACGAAGTCGCGCGGAGAGTCCGCGCCGCCCTCTCCGGGGATCCGGAGGACGACACGGACCGTGCGGCGTGGGTGCTCCGGTGGAAGACCGCCGCGGACCGCGCCCGGGACGATTCGATCGACGAGACCGATCGTGCGAAGGGCCTGCTTCCCCTTCTGACCGACCCCGATGCGCGGGTGCGGGTGCGCGCCTGCCGGAGGATCGAGGACCTGGACTACGGTGGCGACGTCATTCCCTGGACGTCGCTCCGGCCGATGCTCTCCGAGGAGGACACGGGGATCCGCGCCGCCGCGTTCCGATGCTTGGACCAGTACCGGATGCCGGGTGCCGTGCGTGACGCCAAGGTCCGGCCGGAGCAGTTCCCCCTCTCGGACCTCCGCGAGGGTGAGGGGCCGCCGCGGGAGGTCACGGCGGCGATCCTCGCCGGACTCGAGGATCAGGACGGAGAAGTGAGGCTGCGGGCCGCCGGCGCCCTGCACGCCCTCGGCCCCCTCGCGCCGGAGGTGGCGGAAGCCTATCGCCGGGCGCTGACCGACGAGGTGTCATCCGTGAGGCTGGCGGCTCTCGATTCCCTGAGGGAACTCAAGCCTCCACACCCCGATCTCGTCGACCTCGTCGCGCCGTACCTCGAGGCGGAAGAGGCAACGAAGCGCGTGAGCGCGATCCAGGCTCTGAGCCGGTCCGCGAAGCAGCATCCGAACGCGCCGGGCTGGTTCCTCGCTCCCCTCGACGACGACGATCCCTGGGTCCGCCGCACGGCGGCCGACGCCCTGGGAGAACTGGGCGACGACTCGCAGCTGATTCTCGGAGCCCTGATGGACCGGCTGGAGGACGAGAACAAGGAGGTGCGGAACGCCTGCCGCGAAGCCCTGAAGGAACTCGGGGTCCGACCACCGAAGCCGAAGAAGAAGTGAGCCCGGGCGAGGTCAGCGCCGGCAGCTCCGGACCGCCACCCCGATCGCCACCATCGTCACCCCGACGAGAACCGCGGCCGGGAGCACCAGTTCCCCCGCCGGCGCCCCTTCGAAGCCG
>JBDLIY010000609.1:0-2382 GCA_039714635.1 Planctomycetota bacterium | reverse complement strand
GGCGTATCGGGACTGGCCGATGGGCTCGGGCTGCCGGCGTCCGATCTTCAGGGGGCGTTCGAACGGTCCGTGGCGGACAAGACCCGCCGCCTCCTTCGTCTGGAGGCGAAGCACGGAAACACGTTTGGACCCCAGGACCTCCCGGATCACTTCGAAACCGCCCTCCAGGCCGGCTATTACACCGCCGTCCGCGACGCCTGGACGCCCGAGGACCGGCCGGGGCAGGTCGCGCGCTTCTTCTTCCTCCGCGCGATGTGCTACGGCTCGATGTTCCGCTACGGGAAGGACGGGCGCTTCAACATCCCCTACGGCGGCATCAGCTACAACCGCGTCGACTTCGGGGCGAAGGCGGATCGGCTGTTCGAAGCCGATGTCCGCGACCTCCTCGGCCGCGCCGACCTCGCCTGCCTCGACTTCGAGGCCCACCTCGATTCCGTCCGCGACCGGCTGACCGACGGCGCCTTCGTCTTCCTCGACCCGCCCTACGACACCGAGTTCTCCGACTACGCGAAGCTCGCCTTCGGCCGCGCCGAGCAGGAGCGGCTGGCGCGCGTCTTCGCGGAACTGCCCTGCCCGGCGCTGATGGTGATCCAGGGGACGGAGTTCATCCGCGGGCTGTACGAAGAGGTCGGCCGCGCGAAGGCGGGCCACGGCGAGCCCTTCTTCCTCACGGACTACGCGAAGACCTACGGCTACAACGTCCGCGGGCGGAACGAGCGGAAGACGACCCACCTCCTCATCGGGAACTACGAACCCGCCTGAGCCGGCTTCATACACAGCTGTTACAGAACCGGTCCGCCGCGCTCGCGTATCCCCTCCTGTACGAAAACGACAGGAGGCAGACATGAAGATCACGCACATCGCCCTGCTCGCCCTCGCCGTCATGCTCTTCGCGGGAGCGCCGGCGGCAGCTGACGAAGACCGCCTGGACCCGGGGCCGTGCTGCCCGCCGGAGAAGGTCGCCCCCACGCCGCCGAAGGTCGAGATCGTCTTCGTCCTCGACACCACGGGCAGCATGGGCGGCCTCATCGAGGGCGCCAAGGTGAAGATCTGGACCATCGTGAACCAGGTCGTCACCGGGAAGCCCACGCCGGACCTGAAAGTCGGCCTCGTCGGCTACCGGGACCGCGGCGACAGCTACGTCACGACGATGACGGACCTCACTTCCGACCTGGACTCGGTCTACGGAGCCCTGCGGGGGTTCAGCGCCGCGGGCGGCGGGGACACGCCGGAGAGCGTGAACGAGGCGCTGCACGTCGCGCTCACGAAGCCGAAGTGGAGCACGGAGAAGCGCACGCTCCGGATCATCTACCTGGTGGGGGACGCGCCGCCGCACATGGACTACCAGGACGACGTGAAGTACCCGGTGACCTGCGAGGCGGCCGCGCGAAAGGGCATCATCATCAACACGATCCAGTGCGGGAACCTCGCGGGCACCGACCGGGTCTGGAAGGACATCGCCCGCCGCGCCGAGGGGCGCTACGTCCGCATCCGGCAGTCCGGCGGCATGACCGCCGTGAAGACGCCGTACGACGAGCGGCTCGCCGCGCTGTCCCGGAAGCTCTCCGGCACGTCCGTGTTCTACGGCGACGAGGAGTCGCGCCGGCGCGAGGGGAAGAAGCTCGCGGAGGCGGACAAGGCGGCGGACTCCGCCGCGCCGGAAGCTGCCGCCGAGCGGGCCGGCTACCGCGGGAAGTCGGGCCTCGTCGCCGTCGCCGACCTCCTGGGACTCCTGGAGCGAGGCGAGGTGAAGATCGCGGACCTCGACGCGAAGAAGCTCCCGGAGGACCTCGCGAAGATGAGCCCGGAGGAGCGGAAGGCGCACCTCGGGAAGCTGCTCGCGGAGCGGAAGAAGCTGCGGGCGGAACTCGTGGAACTCGACGCGAAGCGGGCCGCGCACATCAAGGCCGAACTCGCGAAGAAGGGGAAGAAGGGCGACGCCTTCGACGACCAGGTCCTCGACATGCTGCGGGACCAGGCGAAGAAGGTCGGCCTGAAGTACGAGTGAGTTGATGAACCGGAGTCTGACTCTCCTGATCCGGGTCAGTCCCCCGGGCGGGAGCCGAGCACGATCGGGATCTCCTTCTCGATCGTGCCGCGTTTCACCGTCAGCGTGAGAGTGTCGCCGGGCCGGAGACTCCGGAGGTAGTCGATGAAGTCCCTCGGCGACGCGTACTCGGTCGCGTCCTTCCCGTCCACCTCGAGCAGGCGGTCGCCCGCCTTGAGACCCGCCTTGCCGGCCGGGCTGCCCTCCGGCACGGCGCTGAAGACGATCTGCCCCTGAGTGTTCACTCCGAGCGAGAGTCTGCCCATGTCGCCCGGCTCCACGTCCTTTCCCCGCATCAGGTCCGGCAGGCCCGGGTCCAGCGTGTCGAGGGAGAT
>JBDLIY010000608.1:0-2382 GCA_039714635.1 Planctomycetota bacterium | reverse complement strand
TCCGGCTCCTTCGGCTCCGTGTCCTCCGGCACCGGCTCCTTCTCCGCTCCCGGCTCTTCCTCCGGGGCTTCCACCGGCGTCTCCTCCGTCGGATCAGCCGGCTTCGGGGCGACGAGGTCGGCGCGGCCGAGCTTCAGCTTGTCGAAGCTCGCGGCGTCGATGACGTAATACCAGGGCGCGAACCGCTCGGAGAGCTCCTTCGCGCGCTTCTTCCCGGTCTCGAGCTTCTCCTTCCACGCCGCGACCTTGCCGCCGAGCTCCAGGCGCTGCTCCTCGGCCGGCAACTCGTGGGAGTTGATGTCGAGGTCCACGTGCTCGCCGCCCGGCTCTCCGTCGGCGCCGTGGGAGACGACCCGGTACTTGACCTCTTCCCCGCCCTCCACCCCGCCCTCTACCTGGATCGGCTCGACGACGTAGTCGTGGCCCCAGGGGTCGAGCGCCAGCTTCTTCGAGTCCTCGTCGAGAGCGTCGGCGATCGCCTTCGGCAACTCCTTCTTCTCGACCTTGTACTTCGCGACCGCGATGTCGAGTTCCCGGATGTCGCGGATCGCCTGCCGGCGCTTCTCCGCCTCGTCCTCGGGGTAGGGCGTGCCTTCCGGCTGCGGGAAGAACGAGATGTCGAAGTCGACGGTCACCATCAGGTACCGGTTGGCCGCGAGCTCCTTCTTCTCCTCCCCGTTCTCCTTCTCCGGGGCGTCCTCCTTCGCCGGCGCTTCCGACTCCGCGCTCACCTCCTCGGCGCTGCCGTAGACGATCTCACCGAAGCGGAGCGTGTAGAGGACGCCCTCCTTCGTGGTGACGAGGAGGTCGCCCTCGTTGGAGTAGAGCTTCCCGTCGTTCGCCGGGAAGTAGCCGCGCCCGGCGAGGGACTGGCGGATCAGCTGCCCCTCCAGCGAGTTGTACATCAGCTTCTTGTCGATGCCCTCGGGCTTCGGCCGGACGCCGACGATCGTCAGGTCGCCGAGCGTCGAGCCGACCTCGTCGAGCCTCGCCGTGTCCAGCTCCTCCGCCTCGGCGTCGAGGTCCGGGAGGTCCCAGGCGCCTTCCTTCTTCGCCACCTGGATCCGCTCGCCGGGCCGGATGGCGCCGGCCTCCTCGTCGATGGAGTAGTTGTCGAAGACGAGGCGCTCGATGTCGGGCGCCTGCAGCTTCAGGAGGTCCGTCTCGACCCAGTCCGCGAACCGCGTGGAGACGTCGGCGTCGATGGAGGCCATGTACGTGCGCCTCTGCTCGGGGATCCGGACGTAGCGCAGCCCGGGCCGTCCCTCGACCTCTCTGCCGACGATCAGCTCCGCGAGGACCGCGTCGCCCTCCCCGCGGAAGGTGACGACGATGCCGCACCCCTTCCAGTCGGAGTCGCTCTGCCGCGGGTCCACGACGCCGAGGTCGGCGTGGTCGGCCCGCGCCTCGGAGCGGACGGCGCCCTTCCGCAGCGCGATGAGCAGGCCGGCGGCCTTCCCCATCCGGTCCTTCGCGTCGGCCGGGTAGTCGTGGTGGGAGGGGATCGTCCAGACGCCGTTCGCGAACTCGACCTTGAACAGCTTGCCCTCGACGTTCTTCTCGTCGACCTCGATCACCTCGAGCGCCACGGCCTGGGTCGGTTCCAGGAAGTCCGGGAAGAACAGCTCGCCCTCGTCGTTGAACCGGTCCGTCCGGCCGGAGCCGGGGGCCGTCAGGAAGGCCAGGGCGACCAGCACCAGGGCCGCTCCGACGTAGATGCCCGTCTTCGCTTCGGCACTCAATGGGGCGTTCATGCTTCACCTCCCGTCAGGGAGCGCGATTCGGGCACTTCGATCCGCTCCCGTTTGCGCCGCACGAAGAAGACGATGATGCCCACGAGGATCGCGGGGATCGGCGAGAGGCCGACGCCCTTGATCCGGTAGTTGTTCTGGATGTGCTGGACCTTCTCGTTCATCACGCCCTTGGCCTCGTCGATCCGCTGCTGCTTCTCGTCCTCGATGGCCGCGCGCTTCGTGTCGAGGCGCCGCTGCTCCACGCCGCGCACCGACTCCATCTGGATCTCCTTCGCCCGGTCGTCCAGGTCCTCGCGGTCCTGGATCTCCTTGACCTTCCGGTCGAGGTTCGCCTGGGCCTCCGACACGCGCACCTGCGCCTCGGCTTC
Organism: Planctomycetota bacterium; assembly: GCA_039714635.1. GTDB lineage: Bacteria > Planctomycetota > JAJSAM01 > JAJSAM01 > JAJSAM01 > JBDLIY01. Next base: position 260 of record JBDLIY010000608.1, on the reverse strand, counting down.
GGCGCTCTCCTTCTCCTTCCGCCACTGGTCGCGGTAGACGGCCTCCTCGGACTCGATGAGGACGAGGGGACGCTCGCGCAGCCGGCGCTTGCGGAGGGCGATGAAACTCTCGTCGCCGATCAGCGCGTCGACCGCGTTCAGCACGAACGTGACGTTGTCGAAGTTGAAGCTCTCGTTCCCCTCGCGGCGGAACTGCCACAGGAACGGCAGGTTGATGAAGTCGAGGTCGGGGATCATCACGATGTCGACGTCGTTCTCGG
>JBDLIY010000607.1:0-2404 GCA_039714635.1 Planctomycetota bacterium | reverse complement strand
CGGGCGGATCGCTCACGTCGAGGAGCCGGATCAGGACGGGGATCGCAGCCGCGTTGCCCCGCCCCGTGAGACCGTCCGCCGCCTCGAGCACCACGGCCGGGTCCCCGTCCCCCACCATCCGCACGAGGATCGGACCGACTTCCTCCGATTCCATCGTCGCCAGCGCGGCCACCGCCGCCCGGCGCCGGAACCCGTCCTCGCTCACCGTGGCCTCCTCGAGCGGCTCGACCCGGCCGAGCAGGCCCAGGGACGCGGCCGCCGCCTGGACGACCCGCCGGTCGGGATCCCGCGCGAGGAAGGCGACGAGGTCGCTCACCCGTCGGTCGGCCCCGGCGACGCCGACGGCCCGCGCGTACACGGCACGGAGGAACCAGCGCCCGGCCACGCGGTCACCGACGATCCCCAGGGCGCGGTCGAGCCCCCGGGCGCCGGCCAGGCGGGCGCAGGCGATGAGCCCCGCCCCGCTCACGGAGCCGTGCGTGTCCTGCTCCTCGTCACGGAGTGCGTGCAGCACGTCCCGCAGCGACAGCGGGTCGCCGATCTCGCCGAGGGCGCGGATCGCGGCCGCCCGCACGATCACGACCGGGTCCGCGAGGGCGCGGGTCAGCGACGGCACGAGGTACCGGTCCCCGAGCTCGCCCAGGCTGAGGATGACACGGCAACGGACGGTGGCGTCGACATCGGTCAGCGTCCGGTGGAGGAACGGCACCGCCCGGCGGTCCCCGCGGACGCGGAGCGCCTCGGCCGCGTGAGCCCGGACGTCCGCGTCACGATCCCTCAGCGCCAGGAGCAGGGCGACGAACACCCGCGGCTCCCGGTGCGTCGCCAGCTCCTCGACCGCCTGGACGCGAATCACCGGGTTCGCGCTCGACAGGGTCTCGAGCAGCCGCCCCGTGTCGCCGGCCGCGGCCGGGACCGCCGTCAGCAGGATCGCCGAGATGACAACGGCCGCGCGCATCATCCTCCCCCCTCCGCCTTCCGGATCCGGTCCGAGAGACCCGCCACGGTGAGCCCGGCGAGATCCGGCAGCACGAGATCCGCCCCGTCGAACCGGTCGGCCCCGTACGTCGTCGTCAGCCCCACGACGAGCATCCCGGCGGCCTTCCCCGCCGCAACGCCGATCCGGGAGTCCTCGATCACCACGCAATCGGCGGCGGAGAGCCCGCCGCCCAGGCGCGCGAGCCCCGTGAGCCAGGGCTCGGGATCCGGCTTGCCCCGGGAGACGTCCTCGGCCGTCACGATCGCGTCGACGTCACCGAGCAGGCCGGCCCGCTCCAGCACGCTCTCCACCTCCTCGCGCCGGGCGCCGGAGACGACGGCGACGGGATACCCCTCGTCCAGGGCGTGTTCGGCGAACGCGCACGTGGCCTCGATCGGCGGCAGCTCCGCCAGCCGCCGGGCGAGATCCTCGCGCTTCCCGGCGAGCAGGACCGCGAGCAGATCGTCCGACAGATCCCGGCCGCGGTCCGCGAAGACGAGGCGGAAGAGGGACTCGTCGTCGTAGGCGGTGTAGCGATCCAGGTAGTCGTCCCACGAGAGCGGCACGTCGACCGTCCCGAGCGCACCCCGAAACGCCTCGTGGTGGGCCCGCTCGGAGTCCACGAAAACCCCGTCGCAGTCGAAGAGGATCGCCCGGATCACCGCTCCTCCCTTGCTCCCGGCCCTATTTCCGGCGACGCCGGCCCGGCTTGCGTCCCGACGAAGGACGCCGACCCCGACGCACGCGCCCCTTCCCCTCCGCCCGCGTCCCCTCCTTCGGCGCCCCCCCGATGTCGAACTTCTTCTTCGGAGGACGGACCGCGTCGGTGACGTCGCCGGCCTGGTCCAGGATCTCCTTGATGACCTCCGTGGGGTGCTGGAACCGGTCCGCGTGGTCCTTCGCCATCATCTTCTGCAGGAGGAAGTGAACGAAGGGAGACGCCCCCCGCGACTTCAGCACGGCCGCGTCGAGGGACTGCTTCACCTGCTTGATGATGACCTCTTCGGCGGTCTCCCCGGTGAACGGAACCTCGCCCGTCAACATGTGGTAGAGCGTAACCCCGAGGGAGTAGATGTCCGCCCGGATGTCCAGGTCGGGGAGCCCCCGGGCCTGCTCCGGCGAGAGATACTCGACCGTTCCCACCGTCACCCCCGCGGCCGAGTCTTCCGTCATCCCCCGGTGGAGCTTCGCCAGGCCGAGATCGATGATCTTGACCGTCCCGTCATCGGTGATGAGGATGTTCCCCGGCTTGATGTCGCGGTGGACCACGCCCCGGTGGTCGAGGTAGGTCAGCGCCTTCCCCAGCGCGCTCTTCGGGAGCGTCGACCGCAGCGCCCAGAGCCTGTCGACCTCGCTGCGGATCGCGGCCAGCGCGGGTTGGCTGAGCCGGTCACGCAGCTCCGCGCGTCGTTCGAGAAACGCCGC
>JBDLIY010000606.1:0-2418 GCA_039714635.1 Planctomycetota bacterium | reverse complement strand
GGATCAGCGACTGGACCTCCATCGGCTCGCCGATGGGCGCCAGCAGCCGTCCGCCGGGCGAGAGCAGGGCGTAGAGTTCGCGGGGAGGACGAACCGCGGGAGACGCGATCCCTCCTGCCGGTGCGGTTCGGGAAGCTCAGAAGAGTTCGGTGAACCGGGCGTCCGCGCCGTCGGAGACGAAGGGATTGCTCGCCTGTTCCCGGCCGATCGTCGTATCCGGGCCGTGGCCGCAGTGGACGACCGTCTCCGGGGGCAGCGCGAAGAGGACCTCGCGGATCGACGCGACGAGCGTCTTGAAGTCGCCGCCGGCGAGGTCCGTGCGGCCGATCCCTCCGGAGAAGAGCGTGTCGCCGGCGAACACTTCCCCGTGACCCCCGTGGTGACTGTAGAGGCAGACGCCGCCCGCGGTGTGGCCCGGCGTGGCGAGCACGGTGAGAGAGCACTTCCCGAACTCGATGACCTCGCCGTCCTCGATCCAGTGGTCCACCTCGGGCTCCCGCGGCGCTTCGATCCCGAACCAGCGGGCGTGGTCCGCGAGGTCTTCCAGGTTCTCGCGCTCGCCGGGGTGGGTGGCGAAGGGGATCCCGAACTGCTCGCGCAGATCCTGCACCGCCCCGACGTGGTCGAGGTGGCAGTGGGTGTTGACGATCTGCACGGGAATCAGGCGGTGTCGCTCCAGGAGGGAGGTGATGCGTCCTGGCTCGGCTCCGGGGTCGATGAGGATGGCCTCCCCCGTCTGCTCGCAGGCGGCGACCCAGCAGTTCTCGGAGAACATACCTACGACGACGTGGTCCGCAATCATGACCGAATCCTACCCATCCCCTGACCTGATCGAAACTTCTGCACTCCCCCGGAGGCCGCTGCTATCGTCGCCGATTCAATGAGCGAGCCCATGATCACCCGCCGGAAGACCCGCACCGTGATGAAGGGCGACGTGCCCGTCGGCAGCGATCACCCGATCAGCGTCCAGACGATGACGAAGGTGGACACGGCCGACGTCGAGGCGTCCGTCGACGAGATCCGCCGCCTGGCCGCGGCCGGGGCCGAGATCGTCCGCGTCTCCGTGCCCGGCGCGAAGGCGGCGGAGGCGATCGCCGAGATCAAGCCGCAGGTCTCCGTCCCCATCGTCGCCGACATCCACTTCAGTCCGGCCCTCGCCCACAAGGCCATCGACGCCGGCGCCGACTGCATCCGGATCAACCCCGGCAACATAGGAAAGAACAAAGAAGCCGTGCAGGAGATCGGTCGCCGGTGCCGCGACAGGGGCGTCTCCATGCGCGTCGGCGGCAACGAGGGCTCCATCATGGACCGGAAGGGCATCGAGGTGATGGAACTCGACGGGGACCCGGTCGAGAAGATGGTCGAGGAGACCCTCGTGAAGTGCGAGGTCCTCGAGGACGCGGGTTTCCGGGACATCGTGATCTCGGTGAAGTCCCACGACCCGCTCGAGACGATCCGCGCCTACCGGCTCATCGGCAGCCAGTGCGACTACCCCCTGCACCTCGGCGTCACCCACGCGGGGACGTTCCGCCAGGCGACGGTCAAGACCGCGACCGCCTTCGGGGCGCTGCTCGTCGACGGCATCGGCGACACGATCCGCGTCTCCATCACCGGCGACCCGGCGGACGAGATCGAGGTCGGCCGCGAGATCCTGATGAGCCTGGGCCTGAGGAAGCGCGGCCTCGAGGTCTACGCCTGCCCTTCCTGCGGCCGGGCGGACGTCGACGTCTTCAAGCTGACGAACGAGGTCGAGGAGATGGTGGCCGGCCTGTCGGTGGACGTGCGCGTCGCCGTGATGGGCTGCGAGGTAAACGGGCCCGGCGAGGCGGCCCAGGCGGACATCGGCATCGCGGCCGGTCGCGGCTGGGGCTACATCATGCGGCGCGGGAAGATCCTCGAGAAGGTGGAGTCCGCGCACCTGGCCGAGCGGCTGAAGCACCATATCGAGCGGCTCACCGCGGACGGCGAACTGGAGGCCTCGTCATGATCACGATCGAGGTCCTTCTCTTCGCGGGACTCGCGGACCGCCTGGGCGGCCGGACGATCGCCGTGGAGATCCCGGACGGGACGACGGGCGGCGGCCTGCTCGAGCGTCTGGCCGCGGACCACCCGGGCGCGGCGGAGTTGCTCGGCGCCTGCCGGGTCGCCGTCGACCGGGAATTCGCCGACCCCGCCGGGCCGATCCCCGACGGGGCGGAGGTCGCCCTGATCCCGCCGGTCTCCGGAGGCTGACGTGAAGATCGAGATCACCACGGACCCCATCGACATGGCGGCGCTCGCGACGGCCGTCGAGGATCCGCGGGCCGGCGCGATCGTCACGTTCGAGGGCGTGACGCGGAACGAGACCGGTGGTCGGGAGGTCGTCTCCCTGACGTACGACGCCTATCCCGGGATGGCGCGCCCGAAGCTCGAAGCCAT
>JBDLIY010000605.1:0-2419 GCA_039714635.1 Planctomycetota bacterium | reverse complement strand
CGCCGGCAGGAAAGAGTGCCGGAAAGCTCGAACGGTCCACGAAACTGGTGTACCGGTACAGAGTCAGGCATCGTGTCGAGCGACTTCCGGCAAGGTCCACGATCAGGAGAGACCCATGCGCCGCATCCTGCCCATCGCCCTCGTCATCGCCCTCCTCGCGCTCACCGCCGGCGCGAAGGTCATCGACATGGAGGGGCGCAAGGCCTCCCTGGTCGGGCGGATCCAGCTCAGGCTGAAGAAGGTCGGCAAGACCAAGGACGTCGGCGACATCAGCCTCGACTTCGCGACCCGGACGTGGACGGGGACGATGGAGGAAGGAACGCTGGCGCTCTCCGGCACGTTCCAGTTCGTGGGCAAGGGCGGCCGGAAGCTCGATATCTCCTACGATGCGCCGTCCCTCGCCGCCGTCGAGGAGTACTTCGGTGAGGTGGCCGCGGACCTCCGTCTCGAGAAGAAGGGCGTGGACCGCGACCTCACGGCCGACATCATCTACTACAAGATCATCTTCAGGCTCTCGAAGAGCAGGAAGAACGCGCGCCTCAAGGGGAAGTTCCGGGTCGAGTACACGGACCCCGAGACCGACGACGAGTTCCGGGGGACCGTGAAGTTCCGCATGAAGGGCGTGGTCTCCCGCGAGGACGAGTAGGGGCCGGAAACGGGAACCCGGCCGGGTTCAGGCGGGCCAGCCCATCAGCAGACGGTTTCGCGGCGTGATGTCCTCGGGAATCGTCGTCGTGACCACCCGGTAGCCCGCCCCGTGCAGTCGGGCCGCGCGCGCCGCGTCGATCGCCAGGAAACCGTCCATCCAACCGGAGAGACCGGCATCGTCGCAGTTCTCGAAGGAGTGGCAGCAGGGCAGCACCGCCACCGCCGCCCTCGCGGCCAGCGCGCGATCGAGCACCCGGTCGGTGAGTTCGCCGCAGGCGTGGACCGAAACCACCACGGATTCCGGCGTGGGCTCCACGTCCTCGAGACTCATCTCCGTGTAAGTGACCCGACCCGAAAGGCGTGGCCACTCGAGGACCAGCTCCGCCATCAGCTTGTCGTGGGCTTTCGGCTTCCGGATGTCGTAGCACACCGCGTCGGGTATGCCGTTTTCAAGGAGCACCAGGAGCATGGAGAGCAGGCCGTGTCCCGCGGCGAGCTCGACCACGGGGCGATCTCTGAACTTCTTGCGGAGCCTCCGCACCACCTCCCAGGTCTCGAAGAGCTCCTTGCGGGGCAGGCAGTCCGCCCGGCAGATCGCCCGGCCCAGCCGATCGAACAGCGTGTCACGCGGGAAGAACCGCAGGGAGAAGCGGTTCAGTCGATTGTGGGAATGCCGGTCGAGTTCCATGTGAGATGAGTCGTACCACTCCACGGTCGGATTGGAGAGCATGCGCCGTCCGATGCTCTATCGTAATGCCGAATCGAGTGTGATCGTGGACCTTGTCGTCCGACGGGAGACGGGCCGAAGATGAACGAGGAAGAGTACATCGACGCGCTGATCACCCTGCACGGCGGCGGGCTGCGCCGGCAGGGGCCCGGCGACGAGGTCCTGGCGCGCGAGATCCTCGCGGCCCTGCCGCGGCTGCCCGCGTCGCCGCGGATCGCCGACCTCGGGTGCGGGGCGGGGGCCGGGACCCTGCTGCTGGCCGAGTACTTCCGCGTCCGGGTGAGGGCCGTCGACTTCGCGCCGGCCTTCCTCGACGACCTCGTCCGCTTCGCCGCCGAGCGCGGTCTCGCGGACCTCGTCGAGCCGATCCGCGCCGACATGGGCGCCCTCGACTGGGAGCCGGGGAGTCTCGACCTCCTGTGGTCGGAGGGGGCGGCCTACGTGTTGACCTTCGCCGGCGCGCTCGAGGCCTGGCGGCCGCTGCTGGCCGACGGCGGGATCGCGGTGATCTCCGAGATCACGTGGCTCAGCGACGATCCGCCGAAGGAGGCCGCGGAGTTCTGGGGCGAGGGGTACCCGCCGATGGCCGGGGTCGGGGAGAACCGCCGTCGGGCGGAGGTGGCCGGGTTCGAGGTCCTGTCGACGCACCGCCTCCCGTCGCCGGCCTGGTGGGACGGCTACTACGATCCGCTGCGCGAGCGCATGGAGACACTCCGCGACGACGCGGACGAAAACCTGCTCGCGGTGATGGCGGAGACCGAACGCGAGATGGAGCTGTTCCGGAGGCACTCGGAGAGCTACGGGTACGTGTTCTATGTGCTGCGGGCGCGCTGAGCGCTACTCCGGCTTCGCCGCCGGGCCGAACAGGCAGATCAGGTCCTCGCTCGCCGAGACGACCCACCGGCCGCTCACTGCGAGATTGCCGAAGACGTTGCGGTCCTTCGCCAGGCGCGCGATCCCCGGGTCCCCGGGGCCGACGAGCTTCACCATCTTTCCGTCCGCCGCGTCCACCCGGTAGATGCCCTTCCGCGTGGGGAAGTAGAT
>JBDLIY010000604.1:0-2422 GCA_039714635.1 Planctomycetota bacterium | reverse complement strand
GACACTGGATCGAGCAGTCCGTGCAGCCGAAGCACATCCAGATGTTCGGATCCTCGATCAACTCGTCCTTCTGGCCCCACTGCGCGAGGATCATCTCCCGCCGAGGGAAGGGCGAGTCGTCGGGCGAAAGCTCGCACGCCACGGAGCAGTTCGCGCACTGCATGCACTGCTTCAGCGTGTCCGCCCCGCCGTCGATCAGCTCGTTCACGAACTCGAGGTTCGGGCTCACCACCTTCGTTTCGCTCATGCCGATCTCCTCAGAAACCCTTGAAGGGATTCATCCCGATCTCTTCGATCTCGTCCGCGAAGCCGTTCACGACCTCGGGCAGGCGATCCCACTCGTCGATGGAGAGCTCGACGAGCTTCACGCGCTCCTCTTCGAGCGCGAGCTGGGTCAGCTTCTCCTTGATGTTGTCCCCGCGCGTGCCCATCAGCTCGCTGCCCCGGACGTAGTGGCACTGGTAGTCGTCGCCGGACTTGCAGCCGAGCATCAGGATGCCGTCGTAGCCGTTGGAGAGCGCGTCGGCGATCCAGACGATGTTGACGGCGCCCAGGCACCGCACCGGGATGATCCGGACCCACGGCGAGATCGGCGTGCGATTCAGCGCCGCGCGATCCAGCGCCGGGTAGGCGTCGTTCTCACAGAGGAACGCGAGGATCCGCGGCTTCTCCTCGAACTCCTCGGGGATGTTCACCGCCTTGACCATCGAGGAGATGATGTCCACCGAGTAGTTCTTGAAGCTGATGATGCGCTCGGGGCAGGCGCCCAGGCAGATGCCGCAACGGCGGCACCGCGTGAGGTTCAGCTCCGGCGTGCCCTTCGGGTCCTCGTTCAGCGTCCCGAACGGGCACTCCTCCGTGCACCGCTTGCACTGGGTGCAGCGCTGGAGGAAGAAGTCCGGGAACGAGAGGTCGCCCCACCGCGGGTGGACGGCCGCGCCCTCGTCCATCACGTCGAGCGCCTGGATGGCCTTCAGCGCCGCGCCCTGCGCGTCTTCGGAGCAGCCCAGCGCGTCGTTCGGCTGGCGGACCGCGCCGGCGGCGTAGATGCCGGTGCGCCGCGTCTCGAACGGGAAGCAGATGAAGTGGCTGTCCGGGAAGCCGTAACGGAGCGACGGCAGGTCCGGGCCCTGGCGGTAGTTGAGGTTCAGGATCTCGGTCCCGGCGTGGTGGCCGAGCTCGTCGACGATCTTCTGCGCCGCCTCGACCTGGACCGGCGACTCGTTCTTCGCGATCGTCGCGTTGGCGTCCGTCACCGCGCGGATCGCCTCGCCGTCGGCCGCGACCGGGACCATGCCCGTCGCCAGCACCACGAGATCCGCGGGGACCGCGATGTTCTCACCCATCAGGGTGTTCTCGGCCTTCACCAGGAGCTTCCCGTCGTCGGCCACGTCCACGCCGGTGACCTCGCCCTTGTTGAAGAAGACGCCCGGGTCCTGCTGGACGGTCTTGTAGAACTCCTCCCACTGGGCCGGCGAACGGATGTCCTTGTAGAGGATGATCGCCTTGGCCTCGGGGTCGGCCTCGCGGACGTACATCGCCTGCTTCAGCGAGCCGCGGCAGCAGACCGCGGAGCAGTAGGGCAGGTGGTCCTCGTCGCGCGAACCCGCGCACTGGACGAAGACCACGTCCTTCGGGGCCTTGCCGTCGGACGGGCGCTTGAGGCCGCCGTCCCGCATCATGGCTTCAAACTCGAAGCCCGTGACGACATCGGCGGAGCGGCCGTAGCCGAGGTAGTCGAGCTTCTCGGGGTCGTAGGGCTTCATGCCCGTGGCCTGGACGATCGAACCGATGCGGAAGGTCTTGCCGTTCGTCAGGGTCACGTCGAACTGGCCGGGCTGGCCGAGGGTCTCGGCGACCGTCGTGCCGGTGTGGACCGTGATCCGCTCGTGCTTTTCGACGCGCTCGATCATGCCGAGGGTGACGGGCGGCGTCAGGGCGCGGTAGGGCGCGACCAGCGGGAACTGCTTGAAGTTCCTCGCCTCCCAGCCGCCGAGTTCGGCCGCCTTCTCGACGAGGATCACGTCCGCGCCGTCGTCCGCCGCCTCGAGGGCCGCGGTCAGGCCGGAGAGACCGCCGCCGACCACGAGGATCGTCTTCGTCAGCTCTTCGTCGAACGCTTCGGGGACCGAGGTCTTCTGGCACTGGGCGATCGCCATGCGCAGGTAGTCCTGCGCGCTCATCAGCGTGTCTTCGCCGCCCTTCTCCTGGGTCCACGCCACACCCTCGCGCAGGTTGGCGCGGATCACGACGCGGTCCGGGATCGTGAAGGCCGCCGCCTTCTCCCGGTGGGAGCAGGCCGCGATGACGGCCTTGCCGCCGTCCTTCAGGTCCTCGCGGATCGATCCCGCGAACTCGGGGGAGCAGAGGCAGGGGTCGACCTTCGTCTCCTGGGCCGAGTACTCCTCCGCCGGCAGGCCGG
>JBDLIY010000603.1:0-2424 GCA_039714635.1 Planctomycetota bacterium | reverse complement strand
GACGAGGTGGAAGCCGCGTTCGCGTCCGGCATCCGCACGGCGTTCCTCACCGACCTCCACAATCCCACCGGGACGCGCCTGCCCCCGGAGACGATCGAAGCGATGCGCGCCTCGGCGGGCCGCCACGGGGCCCGCGTCCTGATGGACGAGGTCTACACCGAGTTTCTCCCGGACGCCCCCGTCACCGCCTACCGCGCGGATCACCCGGCCGTCGTCGTCACGTCGTCGCTGACGAAGGTCTACGGCCTCGGCGCGCTTCGCGCGGGCTGGATCCTCGTGCCGCCCGACCTGCGGGAGCGAGCCGCGCGCTTCATCGACTATCTGACCGTCCTCCCGCCCTCCGCCACCGCGGCGGCGGCCGAGGAGGTCCTGACCAACCTCGACCGCCATCGCGAACGCTCCCTCACCCTCTCGCGGGACACCCTGCGTCGCGCGGCCGACTGGACCGCCGCGCGGGGAGACGTCGACTGCGTGCCGCCGGCCGCCGGCCTCATCTCCTTCCCGCGGTTCGAGGGAATCGACGACACCTCCGCGCTCTGCGACTGGCTCCGGGACGAGCGCGACACGCTCGTGGTGCCCGGGCGGTTCTTCGGGGATGCGTCCCGCATCCGCATGGCTCCGATGGGTGACGAGCGGGACGCGGCCGAAGCGCTCCGCCGCCTCGGTGAGGGCGTCGAACGCTTCCGCTCTTCCGGCGGCTGAAATCGCCGCGCGCGTCTCCCCGCCTACGCCGGGGAGAACGCCGCCAACGCCGCGGCGTGGACCTCGCGGAGCGACACGCCCGCCCGCTCCGCAAGCCGGGCGCAGTCCTCGTACTCCGGCGCCGCCGTGACCACCTCGCCGGCCCGGCGGCCCACCTTCACCCGGACCTCTCCCCAGGGAAGCGCGACCGTCACGTGCTCGCGCTCGAGGATCGTCCGGCTCGCCACCGACCGACGCACCCCGAAGGTCGTCGTCTCGCGAAAGAAGACGTCCTCGATCACCGCGACGTCGGCCTCCCGGACCAGCGCATTCAGCACGTGGCCCGGGCGGCCCTTCTTCATCAGCACCGGCGTCACCCACGCGTCGAGCGCGCCGGCCTCGAGGAGTTTCGCCGCCGCGTGGGCCAGCGCCTCCGGGGTCTGGTCGTCCACGTTGGCCCGGAGTTCCAGCACACGCTCGCGGCCGCCCGACGACCCGAGTCGGCCCACGGTGATCCGCAGCAGGTTCGGCATCGAGGTGTCATCGCGCGTCCCGGCGCCGAAGCCCGTGGCCTCCGGCACGAACGTCTCGTCGGGTCCCACCGGCCGGGCCGTGGCGGCCAGGATGGACGCGCCGGTCGGCGTCACCGTCTCGCCGTCGCCCTCCGCGAACGAAACCGGAAACCCCGCGAGGAGCCGCATCGTCGCCGGCGCCGGCACCGGGATCCTCCCGTGGCGGCAGACGGTCTCTCCCGTCCCCAGGCGGATGCGGGTGACGAGAACCTCCTCCACGTCGAAGTGCTCCAGCGCCAGGGCGGCCCCGACCACGTCGACGATCGCGTCCACCGCCCCGACCTCGTGGAAGTGGACTTCGTCCGGCGTGCTCCCGTGCGCCACCGCTTCCGTCTCCGCGAGCCGCTCGAAGACGGCGTGCGCGCGGGCCGTCACGCGGGCGGGGAAGTTCGCGCCGTCGATGATCTTCTGCACGTCGACGAGCGTCCGGTGCGGGTGTTCCTCACCCGTCGAAACGACGAAGCGCGTGGCGGCGAAGCCCGCGCGGCTCACCGCCTCGCGGCGCACCTCGTAGCCCTCGAGCGGAAGCTTCGCGAGCCCGGCCTCGAGGACGTCCCACGGGAGGCCCGCGTCGAGGAAGGCCGCGATCGTCATGTCGCCGGCGATGCCGGAGAACGGCTCGAAGAGCGCCGCCCTCAACGGTCCCGCTCCAGCCGGATCGCCGTGCCCGCGTGCCAGCCGAGGCGGTCCTCGGCCCGGCCTCCGTTCACGGCCACCTCCAGCCGCCCCCCGCTGCCGGCGTAGAGGAACGGCTCGGCCCCCTCCGCCTCCGCGAACGTCCGCAGCCGCGTCGAAAGCAGGACTCCGGGGCCGGAGAGGCCCACGCCCTCATCGAGGACCGCGGCGGGGAAGTTCGTGATGAGGTTGCCGAACCGGTCGACGTGCAGCACGACGCCCTCGTCCCCCGATGCCCGCAGCTCCGGGACGCGCACGGGCTCTCCCTCGAACGCGGGGCCGACCGCCGCCAGTTCGCCGCCGCCCGCGAGGAACGCCGCGACGGGAGCGAAGAGGTCGCGCCCGTGGAACGTCGAGCTCACCTCGGGCAGGTACAACTCCCCGTTCGTGATCTCGTGGATCGCCGTGGCACGGTCGAGGAACGCCGTCAGGCAGCCGTTGTCCGGGCCCACGAGAGTGCGGCCGGCGAACCGAACCGCGAGACACCGCCGGTCGG
>JBDLIY010000602.1:0-2428 GCA_039714635.1 Planctomycetota bacterium | reverse complement strand
CCCTTCTTCGCCGTCAGCGAAATCCGCTTCCTCGCCAGGTCCACCGACAGGACGCGGACCGAAAGCGTCTGGCCCGCGTGGACCTCCCGGTGCGGGTCCTTCACGAAGTGGTCGGCCAGCTGCGAGATGTGGACCAGGCCGTCCTGGTGCACGCCGATGTCCACGAACGCGCCGAACGCCGTGACGTTCGTCACGACGCCCGTGAACGTCATCCCCGGCTCGACGTCGTCGATCTTGTTCACGTCGTCGCGGAAGCCCGGCGCCTCGAAGGCCGCCCGCGGGTCGCGGCCCGGCTTCGACAGCTCGTCGACGATGTCCCGAAGTGTCGGCTCACCGACGTCCCCGCCGACGTAGCGGGAGATCTCGATCGTCCCGGCGAGCCCGGCGTTGCCCACGAGATCCGCGACGGCGGTGCCGAGGTCCGCGGCCATCCGCTCGACGAGACCGTAGCGCTCGGGGTGGACGGCGGAAGCGTCGAGGGGGTTCGCGGCGCCGCGGATCCGGAGGAAGCCCGCCGCCTGCTCGTACGCCCGGGGGCCGAGGCCCTTCACGTCGAGGAGGTCGCGCCGCCGGCGGAAGGCGCCGTTCGCCTCCCGGTGGGTGAGGATGTTCTTCGCCACCGTCGGCTTCAGGCCCGCGACGCGAGAGAGCAGGTGCGCGCTCGCGGTGTTCAGCTCCACGCCGACGCGGTTGACGCAGGAGAGGACGACCTGGTCCAGCTTCTCGCCGAGGAGCGGCTGGTGGACGTCGTGCTGGTACTGGCCCACGCCGACGGCGCGGGGTTCGACCTTGACGAGCTCGGCCAGCGGATCCTGCAGGCGGCGGCCGATGGAGATCGCGCCGCGGACCGTCAGGTCGAGGTCCGGGAACTCGTCGCGCGCGGTCTCGGAGGCGCTGTACACGCTGGCGCCCGCCTCGGAAACGGAGAGGATCATCGTGCCCTCGCGGGCCGATCCGGCGAGGGCCTCCTTCACGAACGCCATCGTCTCGCGGCTGGCCGTGCCGTTGCCGACCGCGATCGCATCGGGGCGGTGCTTCTCCACCAGCTTCCACAGCCCCGCCTGGGCCTGGGTGCGACGTCGCGGGTCGAACGGGAAGAAGGTCCGGTGCTCGAGGAAGCGGCCCGTCGCGTCGAGGGCGGAGCACTTGATCCCCGAGCGGAACCCGGGGTCGATGGCGAGCACCGCCTTCTCGCCCAGCGGCGCCGCGAGGAGGAGGCTCTTCAGGTTCTCGGCGAAGACCTCCACGGCGGCGAGGTCGCTGCGTTCCTTGAGGGCGGCCAGCACGTCCTTTTCGACGGCCGGGCCGAGGAGGCGCTTGCGCCCGTCGGTCACCGCCTCCGCGAGTTCACCGGCGAAGGGGGAGTTCCGGCGCTGTCGCATTCCGGCGAGAAGGCGGCGGTCGAGGTTGTCCGTGTCGACGTCGATCTTCACGCGGAGCAGGCCCTCGCGCTCGCCGCGGCGGACGGCCAGGAAACGGTGCGAGGGGATGCGCGAGACGGGCTCGGCGTAGTCGTAGTAATCCGTGAAACGCGTGGCGCCGCCCTCGGGGATCTTCTTCTTCACCACCTTCGAGACGAGCTTCCCCCGGCCGTGGAAGACGTCCCGGGCGAGGGCGCGGAGGTCGGCGCGCTCCGCCATCTTCTCCGCGACGATGTCGCGGGCGCCGGCCAGGGCGGCGTCGATGTCGGGCACGTCGCGGTCGGGGTCGACGAACGCGCGCGCCTCGCGGTGCGGGTCCCCGTCGGACGGCTGGGCCGTGATCCGGTCGGCCAGGGCTTCGAGCCCGCGCGCGCGGGCCATCGTGGCGCGGGTCTTCCGCTTCGGGCGGTAGGGGAGATAGAGGTCCTCCAGCTCCGTCCTCGTTGCGCACCCGGCCACGCGGCGGGAGAGGTCGTCCGTCAGCCTCCCCTGTTCGACGATCGACGCGAGCACCGCCTCGCGCCGCTGGTCGAGGGCGGCCAGCTTGCGCCGCCGCTCCTCGATCGCCTGGAGGTCGACCTCCCCGAGCCCGCCCGTCGCCTCCTTGCGGTACCGGGCGATGAAGGGGACGGTGCCACCTTCGTCCATGAGGCGGAGGGCGGCGGCCACCTGGCGGTTCGACTTGCCGATCTCGCCGGCGATGAGGTCGTGGTTTCGCATTCGGGCGCATCTTCGCACAACGCGCCGGGGCCCGGCCGGAAGGAATCGGCTGCGGGGTGTAGCGCGAGCGGGACAGGAGTTAGGATCCTCCATCGCGAGTGGTGGAGGTGTCCATGCGTCGAGGGTTCCTGGCGGTCGTCCTTCTCATCACGCTCCTCTCTCCGGCTCCGGCGAGCGAGGACGCGGCGGCCGACCTCGCCGCCTGCCGCACGCTCGTCCGGAAGAAGCGGTGGAAGAAGGCGCTCGAAGCCTACGCGGAGCTCTTCCGGACCCACCGGGAAGCGCCG
>JBDLIY010000601.1:0-2444 GCA_039714635.1 Planctomycetota bacterium | reverse complement strand
GGTCATCCACCGCTTGCCGACGACCTCCTCGATCCATTCCCCCCAGTCCCGGCGGGGTTGGGCCGGGGCGGCGACGGGCTTCGGTGAGGCCAGGACCGGGGCCGGCGTCGGCTCGGAGGCGGGCGCGGGTTCCTCGACCGGCTCGGGCTCGGATTCCGTCGTCGTCGGCGTCCGCTCCTCGATCGGCGGGCCGAACATCGGGGTGGGGAGGGGCTTCCGCTCGCGGGGCGGGGGTGCGACCTCTCTCTCTTCCTCTTCCGGCTCCGCCTCGGCGGCGGCGGGCTCCTCCGCCTCTTCGGGCGCCGGGAGCGCCTCTTCCGCTTCCTTGAGTCTTCTCGTGAGCCCCTTGACCTGGAACCGCAGGTTTGCGAGTTCCTTCTCCTGCCGGGCGATCTGGGATCCGGCGACGAAGGCGCGGATGCTGCCGATGAAGAAGAAGAGCAGCAGCGCGAAGACCAGGAGCAACAGTCCTTCCATCGGGAACTCCCCTTCGGCCACCAGACGGGTCGCGGTGAAGTTAAGCGCGTGAGAAGGCACACGCCATCGGAAACGGGATTCTTCGGATCCGGATCAGTCCGAGGGATCGGCGAGGCGATAGCTCGTGCTTCGGCCGCGCCCGACGTTCCGCACCAGGATCCCCCGGTCCAGCAGTTCCCGGATGTCCCGGAGGGCCGTGTCCGGCGAGCACTTCGCCAGCTTCGCGTACTTCGAGGTCGAGAGATGACCCTCGAAGTCCCCGAGCATCCGGCCGACGACCATGCGTTGCCGCTCGCTGACCGGTCTTTCGTTGACTCGCTGCCAGACCCTCGCCTTGCGGAGGACGGGGTACAGCAGGTCGTCCGCTTCGGCGATCGCGCGGTCGAGGCACCCGAGGAACCACACGAGCCACGCCGTGAGGTCCAGCGATCCCCGCTGGGCGGACTCGAGGTGCGTGTAGTACTCCGCCCGCTCCGCCCCGATCCGGGCCGACATGCTGTAGAAGCGATCCTTCGATTCGTCCGCCCGGGCGAGGGCGGACTCCGCGATGGCCCGGGCGATCCGGCCGTTCCCGTCCTCGAACGGATGGATGGTCACGAACCAGAAGTGCGCCACCCCGGCACGAAGCACGGGGTCCAGGTCGAAAGAGCGCCGGTGCCAGTCGAGGAAGAGCCCCATCTCCTCCTCGATGCGCTTGGCGTCGGGCGCCTGAAAGTGCACCCGCTCTCTCCCCACGGGGCCGGAGACGACCTGCATCGGCCCGGTCTTCCCGTCGCGCCAGGCGCCGACCGCGATCCGGCGCAGGCCGCTTCGACCCGCCGGGAAGAGCGCGGCGTGCCAGTTGAACAGCCGCTCCGCGGTGAGAGGCTCGTCGTAGTTCCGCGTCGCGTCGAGCATCATCGACACGACACCATCCGCGTTGCGACCGGGCTCGGGGAGGCCCGCCGTATCGAGTCCGAGCCGCCGGGCGATCGACGAGCGGACTTCGTCGGAATCGAGTTTCTCACCCTCGATGGCCGAGGACTGGACGACCTCCTGCGTGAGCGCGGTCAGGCTCGCCTCGGTTCGCAGGGGGAGGTCGAGGGCCTCCATCCTCCCCAGGTGCCATCCCTGCCGGTGGCGCACCCCGGCCAGGAAGTCGGCGAGGGCGGCCCGGTCCCAGGTGAATTCAGGCCAATCGGGTCGTTCGTGGATGTAGGGCATGAACTCCGCACTCCTTGCGGGGATAATAACCACAATTCACCGCAAATGCCTGTATTCACCGCAAGCGATGCGGTGAATAGGGGGGGGGTGGAGGCTCTGTTCTGACCTCACTCCATCCCCGCACTGCTGTCTCCGGGCGGCGGGTGTACAATTCCGGCGCACCGCTCGCGTGCGGAGACCGGTGGTCGCCGGCCATGGTGGTACCGATGGCACCGGTCGGTGGGGGGGCGCATGGCGAATCACGAAGTCGAGGCCGGCAAGGAGCCGCTTCCGCCCCTCTCCGTCGAGGGTCGCCTGGCGGTCGGCGGCGCGATGGTGTGCTTCGCGCTCCTCCTCGTCCCGGCCGTTGGGATCCCACGCCTGCAGATCTTCTGCGCCCCGCTCCTGGCGTACTTCTTCCTGCTGGCCGTCGGGCTCTGGCGCGTCCGGCCTTCGCCCGGTCGCCGGATTGCGTTCGCGGTGTGCTCGTTCTTCTGCCTGCTGAAGGTCGCCGTCTACATCCTCGCGCTCTGGCCGCTCGCGGCGGCGGCCGCGGTCGGGGAACTCCCGGTGAGCGGTCTCGGCCAGATGTCCGCGCAGAGGGCCGCCGTCGTGCTCTTCTTCCTCGGCTGGATCCCCCTGTTCTTCACCCTGTACCGCTGCCGCCGGGGGGGATGGCTGATGCTGGCCGCGAGCGCGGGGCCTCTCATGATCATCGCCTGGGCTCTGATCTTCATCCCCTTCACCGGACAGTGATCAGTCGACCCCTTCCGGGTCGACACCGG
>JBDLIY010000600.1:0-2446 GCA_039714635.1 Planctomycetota bacterium | reverse complement strand
GGTTAGCGTCCGGCCGGAGGACGGCGGAACTCTTCCGGATCGTGGGACGGCCCCCGGGTAGAATCGTCGCCATGAGAACCACCGCCCTCCTGCTGGCCATGCTCGTCCTCTCCCCCGCCGCCCTCGCCCAGAGCCAGGCGGAGAAGAAGCAGCAGGTCCTCGACAAGATCGAATCCCTCATCGAGGAGGGCGACCTGGACACCGCCGGCCGGATGATCGACTTCTTCCTCGACAAGAACCCCGGCGACGAGGACCTCGTCCGGATGAAGGAGAAGTGGCGGATCGCGAAGGGCGAGGTCGGCCCGCTGCTCGAGGAGGAGGGGCTCGGGACGCCGGAGAAGCGGAAGCGGCTCCGCGAGGTCTGCTGGAAGATCGCCGGGGCGTCGATGAAGGGCAACCCGGACGAGTGGGAGGCGCTCCTCGGGACCGGCGAGCCGGCGAAGGCGAAGGGCCTGCTCGGGAAGGCGGCGAAACGTGGCGCCGCGGAGGATCGGCGCACCGCCGAGACGCTCATCGGGCGGCTCGACGGGAAATCCCCGGCGCCGATGACGGTGAAGGAGATCGAGGGCGTGCTGGCGGGTTCCGACGCCGCCGCGCAGGTCCGCGCGCTGCGGCAGATCGAGGACGGGAAGCTCTCGAAGCTCCGCAGGAAGGCCGCGGAAGTGCACGGGAGCGCCTCGGATCCGGAGGTCCGGGCGGCCGCGGCCGGGGCGTTGCTCGCCCTCGGCGACGCAAAGGTCCGCCCGACCCTCCTGGCCGACCTGAAGTCCGAACGCCCCGTCGAAGCCGTCCTCGCCATGGAGGTCCTCGTCCGCCATCCCGGCAAGGGCAAGGCGCCGCTCATCGCCCTCTTCGGGAAGATCGAGGCGGACGAGGCCATCCTCCGCGTGAAGCCGACGCTCCTCTCCCTCGCGATCGGCGGGATCGGCGACGGTCAGGAGGAGGGGGCGCTCGAATTCCTGTCGAAGAAGCTCACGGAACCCACCCACGCGGTCGACGCGGCGCGGGCGCTGGGCGCGCTCGGCGACGAGAAGGCCGTCGACGCGCTCATCGCCTACCTGAAGAAGCCGCCGCGGAGCGCGGAGGACGACACGACGGGCAGCGGCCTCGGCTTCCTCGGCGGCCAGGGGAAGGGCATGAAGGACGCCGCCGCCGCGGAGGAACTCCGGCCGCGCCTCGTCGGCGCGCTGGCGATCCTGAGAGTCACGGCCCCGGCGAAAAAGGCGGCGAAGTAGCTCGGTGAGGGCGACCGCGCTCCTCCTCGTCGTCCTGGCCGGCTGCTTCCTGATCGGTCTCGGCGACCCCGGCCTCTGGCCGAAGGACGAGGCGCGCTACGCGCAGGCGGCGCGGGAGATGCGGGACTCCGGCGACTGGCTCGTCCCCACGCTCGGCGGCGAGACCCGCCTCAACAAGCCGCCGCTGTTCTACTGGGTCGGCGCGGTCAGCCAGGCCGTGTTCGGGGAGACGGAGTTCGCGGTGCGCCTGCCCGCCGCCCTCGCCGGGATCGCGTCCGCGCTCCTCGCGTACTTCCTCGGCCGCCGGCTCTTCGGCCTGCGCGCCGGGATCGTCGCCGCCCTCGTCTACGCCACGTCCATCATGCCCGCCGGGATGGGCCGGCTCGGCCACCCGGACTCGCTGCTCTCGCTGTTCGTGTGCGGCGCGATCGTGTTGCTCTTCCTCGCCTGGCGGGAGGGCTTCCGGCGTCGGAGCCTCGTGCTGGCGGCCTGGGCGCTGATGGGCCTGGGTTTCCTCGTGAAGGGGCCGCACGGCGTGGTGCTCCCGCTCCTCGTGATCGTCGTCTTCCTCGCCGTCCACCGGGAATGGCGCGCGATCGGCCGGCTGGAGTGGGCGTACGGTCCCCCGCTCGCGCTCCTGCCGGTCTTCGCGTGGGCCGCGGTCGTCGTCGACCGCGTCGGCATCCTTCAGATCCTCGACTGGTGGCGCGAGAGCGTGGGGCGTTTCGCGGGAAGCACCAGCTTCCACGGGGAGCCGCTCTGGTACTTCCTCCCGGTCGTGCTCGGCGGGCTCTTCCCGTGGGTGCTCCGCCTGCCGGAGGTCGCCAGGTGGCTCTGGCACCGGCCGGATCCTTCGCCGGCGAAGACGCTCCTCTGGGTCTGGCCGGTCGTCGTGTTCGTCTTCTTCTCCCTCTCCCCCAACAAGGCCGCGGGCTACGTCCTGCCGGCGTTCCTCCCGCTGGCTGTGGCGGCGGGCGCGGCGCTGTCGGGCCCGCGGCGCCGGCTCGCGCTCGCGGCGACGATCGGCCTCGCGGCGGTGACGATGGTCGTCGGCCTGGCGGTCGTGGCGCCGGTGCGCAACCGGGAGAAGTCGCTGCGGGGCCCCGGGCTCGCGGCGCTCGATCTGCTCTTTGTGTGCTATTGCTTCGGCATGGGCAGCGGCAAACACTTTTGCTGCGAACGGAAATTCGCGCACGTCCGCCTCAACCTCA
>JBDLIY010000599.1:0-2452 GCA_039714635.1 Planctomycetota bacterium | reverse complement strand
GAGGTAGTCGCCGCGCCGCTCCCGGCGGATCACCTCGTTGTAGATCTGCCCCGTCGTGGAGTTGCTGTGGCGGTTGATGACGGAGTTCGTGAACCGCTCGTAGTGGCCGAGGTCGAGGTCGGTCTCGGCGCCGTCGGCCGTCACGTAGACCTCGCCGTGCTGGAACGGGTTCATCGTCCCCGGGTCGACGTTGATGTAGGGGTCGAGCTTCTGGATCGCGATCCGGTAGCCCCGCGCCTCGAGCAGCAGCCCGATCGCCGCCGAGGTCAGCCCCTTGCCCAGGGAGGAAACCACTCCGCCCGTCGTGAAGATGTACTTCGGCATCGAGTCCTCACTCAGGGCCTGTCTGGACATGATTGCCGCATTCGAGTGCCGCTGCATCCCGCCCGGCCTGCGTCGCTCGTCGTCGCCAACCCGCAGAGGGGTTGACTCCTCCTCGCTCCTTGCCGGCTCGGGCGCATCGGCTCTCTCGGTGCAACAGACGCACTTATGTCCAGACAGGCCCTCAAGCCTTCGATTTCCAACGTGCCACGAACGCCTCGTAGGCGTCCATCGTGTCGATCCCCGGGGGCGCGGCCTTCACCGTCGCCACCCGGATCCTCATTCCGTCCTCCAGCGCCCTCAGCTGCTCCAGCTTCTCCGTCCGCTCCAGCGGCGACGCCCCGAGTTCCCGGAAGCGCAGCAACGCGTCCCGGCGAAAAGCGTAGATGCCCAGGTGGTGCAACGGGAGAAACGCCCCCTCACCGTCGCGGTCGAACGGGATCGGCGCGCGGCTGAAGTAGAGCGCGTCGCCGTCGCCGTTCGTCACGACCTTCACGATCGCCGGGTCGGCCAGGTCCGCAGCATGCGCGATCGGCGCGGCCAGCGTCGCCACCGGCGCCCCGCTCGACTCCAGCACGTCGACCAGGAGATCGATGTCCGCCGGGTCGATCTCCGGCTCGTCGCCCTGGAGGTTGACGAAGTACGTCTCGTCCGGGAACGACTCCGCCACCTCCGCCACCCGCGAGGTGCCGCAGTCGTGCGCGGCCGTGGAGAGCATCGCCTCCCCGCCCCCGTCGCGAACCGCGTCGGCGATCCGCTCGTCGTCCGTCGCGACGACCACGCGGTCGACGGTGCGCGCGGACCGGGCCCGCTCGACGACGTGCAGGATGAGCGGCCGACCGGTGGCCGAGAGGAGGGGTTTCCCCGGCAATCTCCTCGAACCGTGTCTGGCGGGGATCACCAGGATCGCCAACGCGTCTCCTACTTCTTCGGCTGTCCGTGCTTGTGCGGCTGGATCCGGAACGAGCCCTCGCCGCCCTGCGTCGTGGTCGAGAACCAGAGCGTCGCGTTCCAGACTCTCAGGGTCAGCACCTTGATGTCGCGGTAGGCCCGTGGGAGCGAGGAATCCGCCGCGCCGGTCGCGGGCGAGAAGAGCAGCGTCCAGTTCTCGTCCCCGTTCTGGACCCAGACCACGCCGTGCCCGTCCCCCACCTGGAAATCGTCTGCCGTCATGCCCTTCGTCGCGTGGTCGTAGAAGTCCGCCTTCCGGACCGCGGACAGCACATCCGCCATCACCTCGTCGTCCACCGGCTTCACGTCCCGGAACTGCTCCTTCTTCCGGTACAGGAGCACCAGGTCCGGTGACGACTGGTTGATGAGCCCCATTCTCCGGCCCTGATCGCGCGGGTTCAGGCTCCGCCACTCCACGCGGATCGGCCGGCCGGTGACGCCCTCCGTGAAGTCGGCCGGCTCCGGCGAATCCCGGTTCGCACCGGGTTCGTCGCTCGAAGGCGGGGTCGTCCCTCCTGTCGATTCGCACGCTGGCGTGAGAATCAGGAGCAACGCGAGACAGGCAAGAATGGTTGGGGTTCGCATGACAGGTGCCCGGCCGCGGGGGGTCGCCCCTCGGCCGCTCCGAATTCTAGGGGAGGCCATTCAAACCCGACAAACCAAAACCGACAAGTCTCCCGTGGAGGTATGATTCGATCCCATGCACATCGTTTCGTCACGCCCGATCGTGGTCCTGGCCCTCCTCGCCGCCCTCGGCGCCGCCTGCGCGTCCGGGGAGAGAAGGCCCGAGACCGACACGATCCTCATCCTCCACACCAACGATCTCCACTCCCACCTCGAGCCGGATCACGACGGCGTCGGGGGCCTGGCCCGCATCGCGGGCTACGTCGACCGGCAGCGCGCGAGGCGTCCGGACGTGCTCTACCTCGACGCCGGGGACGGCGTGGCCGGGACGCCGGTCTCGAGCATGTTCGAGGGCCGCCCGGTCTTCGCCGTGATGAACGCGATGGGCGTCGACGCGATGGCGCTCGGCAACCACGAATTCGATCACGGCTGGGAACTCGTGGCGGACTACCGGCGGCTCGCGGCGTTCCCGATCCTGTCGGCGAACGTCACCGGCCCGGACGGAAAGTTGCTCGCGGACCTCGCCTGGAAGCGCTTCGAGGTGGACAGGCTCCGC
>JBDLIY010000598.1:0-2453 GCA_039714635.1 Planctomycetota bacterium | reverse complement strand
GGGTCGGCCAGCGCCACGAGCCCCGTCCCGGCGCCCGCGAGAGCGAGCACCACCGCCGCCGTTTTCATCGCGAGCAGGGCCGGGAACGCCGCCGCCGGAGTCGGGGCCTCCGCCAGCAGCACCAGCGCGAGGGGCAGCGCCCGCTGCCGGTCTCCGTAGCGGGAGCGGAGCGTCCGCCGCAGGCTCGCGATGCCGCGCCGGATCCTCGACCGCGCCGTCTCGACGGGGACGCCGAGGTGCGCGGCGACCTCGCGCGGCGGCAGGTCCTCGTAGAAGCGGAGCAGCAGCACGTCCCGGTAGAGCGGGTCGAGGTCGAGCAACGCGCGGAGGACGGCCCGGCGCGTCTCCTCGCGCTCCGCGATCTCCGCCGGTGTGGGCACCGCGGACCGCCCGCGCGGGGCCGACTCCCGCCGCTGCCGCGATTCGTCGCTCCGCTTCACGCGCAGCGCCAGGCGCCGGGAGATCGTCCCCAGCCAGCGGCCGAGGGCGCCCGGGTCCCGGGGCGAGGTCCGGAGTGCGGTCGCCCAGGTCTCCTGGACCACGTCCTCCGAGCGGTCGTCGCCCTTCAGGATGGACCGGGCCAGGCCGCGGACCAGGCCTTCGTGAGTCATCAGCGCGTCGACGGTGAATCGATCGGGGCTCATCGGTGCCTCCCATTGTAGGAGCCGATGAGCCCCGGATCCGGTCCGAAGATTGTCGAAACGAGTCTGGCACAGCTGTTCGGGAAACTGCCCGAACGGAGTCTGACTCGCCTGTTCGGGTCAGAGGTTGAAGTTGAAGTCCTCGATCAGGGCGCCCGGGACACGGCCGCTGCTCGTCGCGCGGCCGCCGTAGCTGCCGGAGTCGAGGATCATCTCGCGCTCCTTCGTCAGGCCGATCAGGTTCTCGCCGAGAGCGCGGTAGATCGTCTCGTCGAAACGCATCACGTTCAGCGGCGCCACGACCTCGCCGTTCTCCACCCAGAGACACGCGAAACGCGTCATGCCCGTGATCCTGCACGCGGGGCGATCCGAGTAGTTCAGGTACCAGACGTTGTTGATCCAGATGCCGGTGTCGAGCCGCGAAAGGACCTCGGCCTGCGGGATGTCGCCGGCGGCGATGTCCTGGGACTCGGGAGCCTCGAACGCCGCGGCGCCGTTCGTCGGAACGCCGTACTCCTTCGCGCTCCGCGGGCTGATCAGGCAGTCCTTGAAGGCACCGTTTTCGATCATCGTCACCGCGTCCGGCTTGATGAAGCCGGCGTCGGAGAAGTTCGGCGCGACGCCGTCCTTCGTGTTCTCCGAGATCGTGACGGACTCATCGAGCGTCGCGCCCTCCTCGATCATCTTCAGAAGGACCGTCTGCTTCGTCCGGTGGCTCTTCAGGCCGTAGCCGCCCCAGCCCACCATCCCCACGAAGTCGTTGAGCGCGACGGGGGAGAGGTAGACGCGGTACTTGCCCGGATCGATCGTCTTCGCATCCTGGCCCAGCACCTTCACCTGCTCGGCGGAATCGGCGATCTTCTTCTGCAGCGCGGCTTCGTCCCACTCGAGGCCGGCGTAGGCGCTCTTCACCGCCTTGTCGGCGTGGTGGTAGATCGAGTAGTCGAAGTTGTAGCTCTTCGTCGAGAACCAGTTCCGCTGGCCGTACGAGTTCGCGAAGCCGGCGGTCACCTCGCCGGCCGCGAAGATCCCGACCAGGTCGTGGCCCTCGCCCGTCGCGAGGATCTGCTCGACGGCGTCGGCGGAGGCGGGCAGCTCATTCGTGCCGACCTGCTCCGTGGACTGGACCTCCTCGTTGACGAGCAGGTGCGGGTCCTCCGGCAGGTTCGGAATCAGGTCGCGCAACTGGCCGAGCAACTCGGTCAGCCTCGCTTCGTCCGTCTCCCGCTCCCCGGTCAGGGTGGCCGTGCCGGCGGCGTGGCGCTTGCCGTCCATCAGGTCGACGGAGAGATAGCGCTGCGAGACGTGGCCGGACTGGCGCACCTTCGCGTGGTTGAAGCGGGTGAAATCGGAGTCCTCGCCGGAGAAACTCGCGATGAAGCTCTCGTTGCCCGTCAGGCCGGAGCCAACGAAATCGGAAAGCTCGTAGAAGTAGTCGCGCATGGCTCACTCTCCCCCGAAGACGTCGACGCCTTCGAACACGGCGGACGGGGTCGCGTGGCCGACCCTCACGCCCTGGTTCGGCTCGCCCTTGCCGCAGTTCGGCGTGCCGAGAACCTGGAACGTGTCCTGGTTGCCCACCATCTTGAGGTTCCGCCAGAAGGTGGCGGAGATGCCCTTGTAGTTCGGCTTCTTGACGACCTCGCCGAGTTCGCCGTCCTTGATGATCCGGCCGTACTCGCAGCCGAACTGGAACTTGTTGCGGCTGTCGTCGATCGACCAGGAGTTGTTCGACTTCATGTAGACGCCGTTCTCCACCGCGCCGACCATGTCCTCGAAGCTGGAGTCGCCCGGCTCGAGGTTCAGGTTCGC
>JBDLIY010000597.1:0-2455 GCA_039714635.1 Planctomycetota bacterium | reverse complement strand
ACCTTCTTCGCCACGGCCCCGATGTCGTGCTTGCCGTCGTGCTTGCCATCGTGCTTGCCGTGGTGCTTGTCGTCGTCCTCGTCCGCGAGGAGCGGGAGCGTGAGGCCCGCCACGAGGAGGGCGAGGAGCGGCAGGATCAGCCAGGTCTTCATTTCGGGTTTCCTTTCTTCCGGCATCAGTCCATGTACAGCCGCCGGCGGATCAGGTCCGCGATCTCGTGTTTCCCGTCGAGCATCGCGATCATGAGGGGCGTCCGCCCCTCGGCGTCCTCCAGCGACAGCTCCGGTCCGTAGTCGAGGACCGCGGCGACGACTTCCGCCCGGCCGGCCGAGACGGCGACGTGGAGCGGCGTGGCCGTCTTCCGGCGGGCGTCCACGAGCCCGGGCTTCTCATCGAGCGCCCGGCGGACCTCCCGGGTCTCGCCGAGATCGATCCAGTCGAAGACGGTCACCGTCGCGCCGGCCTTCGCGAGGAGGCGGTAGATCCGCGGCCAGTCTCCGGGCACGGCCTCCCGGCGCCCTTCCGCCGCCCATCCCGCGGCGTCCAGCGAGAGCTCGTTGTCGGCGCGCGTCGCGTCGGCGCCCTCGCCGATCAGCCAGGAGACGACTTCCGCGTGGCCGCCGTGCGCCGCCCAGTGGAGCGCCGTCCCCCCCATCCAGCCCGGAACGCCGGGCTCGCCGCCGCGCGACCGCAGCCGCTGCGCCGTCTCGAGCCGACCGTTGCGACAGGCCAGCCAGAAGGCCTCGTTCCTGTCGGCGGGACCGAGTGCCTCGGGAAGGTCCGCCGTCCGGCCCAGGCCCGCCGCGATCGCGGGCGTCAGCTCGGCCCCGCGTTCGACGAGCCGGCGCGCCACGCGCTCCGAGCCGCAGACGACCGCCCAGGTCGCCGGGTCGTGGCCCCACTCCGCGCGCACGGTGAGGTCGGCGCCCGCGTCGAGCAGCGCGACCGCGGTCCCGTCGTCGTCGGTCTCCGCCGCCGCGTGGAGGGGTGTCAGACCGTGCCAGACGACCGCCGTCGCGAGATCCGGGTTCTTCGCGAGAAGGGACCGGGCCACGGCGGTCCGGCCGTCGAGGATGGACTGGACGAGCGATTCGGCGGGAGAGCCCATGCGCCGCATTCTACGCAAAGTGCTGCGGCGCTTGTCAGCCCAGTCCGTACTTCTTCATCTTGCGCCAGAGGGTGTTCCGGCTGACACCCAGCTCCGTCGCCGTCCGCTGGCGATGGCCGCCGTTGCGCTCCAGCGCGGTGCGGATCGCCTCCTCCTCGGCAAGGCGCAGGGGCCCCACCGCCGGCGCCACGGGGCGCATCCGCTCCGCCGCGGACTCGACGATGTGGGCGGGGAGGTCGTCGCGCTGGATCACGTCCCCCGCACAGACCACGAAACCGTGCTCGATCGCGTTCTCCAGTTCGCGGCAGTTGCCCGGGTAGTCGTAGGACATCAGCGCGCTCATCGCGCTCTCCGTGACGCGCTTGATGCGGCGGCCCTGGAGCGCGTTGAACCGCTCCAGGAAGTGGTTGACGAGGAGAGGGATGTCCTCCCGGCGATCGACCAGCGGCGGGATGTGGATCTTGACCACGTTGAGGCGGAAGTAGAGGTCCTGCCGGAACTCCCGGCGACGGACCGCCTGGGCGAGGTCGCGGTTCGTCGCCGCGATGACGCGGACGTTCGCGCGGCGGGTCTCCGTGCTGCCGAGCGGCTCGTAGTGGCGGGTCTGGAGAACGCGGAGCAGTTTCACCTGCAGCGGCAGCGAGAGGTCGCCGATCTCGTCGAGGAGCAGCGTCCCGCCCTCCGCCAGCGCGAAGCGGCCGGGCTTGTCCTTCCGCGCGTCCGTGAACGCGCCCTTCACGTAGCCGAAGAGCTCCGACTCGAGGAGGCTGTCCGGCAGCGCGCCGCAGTTCACCGCGACGAAGGGGCCCGTCGCCCGGGGCCCCAGGTTGTGGATCGCCCGCGCGATCAACTCCTTCCCCGTCCCCGAATCGCCATCGACGAGCACCGTGCTCTCGCTCTTCGCGAGCAGCGGGATCAGGTCGAAGACCCTCCTCATCGCCGGGCTCTTGCTGACCAGGTCCTCGAACCGGTAGGAGCCGTTCAGCTTCTTCCGCAGCTCCCGCTCGACGGAAAGGTCGCGGAACATCTCCACGCCGCCGCGCACGTTGCCCTCCGGGTCGACGAGCGCCGCGGTGGAGATGGAGATCGGCTTCGTCCGCCCCTTCCGGTCGGTGATCATCACCTCCCAGTCCTCGACCTCCTCCCCGGTCTGGATGCTCTGCTTGAGGAGGCACGTTCCCTCGCAGAGGTCGGCCTGGAAGATCTCGTGGCAGGGCCGGCCGATCGCCTGCTCCCGCGTGTAGCCGGTAATCCGCTCCGCACGCCGGTTGAAGGACGTGATGAAGCCGTCCTCGTCGATCGTGAAGATCCCCTGGCTCACGTTGTCGAAGATCAGCGGGAAGTACC
>JBDLIY010000596.1:0-2460 GCA_039714635.1 Planctomycetota bacterium | reverse complement strand
GCAAGGCGTGGGAGAAGCACGGTGAGGACTTCGAGAACCGGGAACGGAAGCTCTTCGACGAGGAGGTGGCCGAGTTCGAGGAACTCGGCGTGGCGCTGCTGAAGGAGGGGGAGGAGGCCCTCGCCCGACCCCTGCTGCTGCGCGCCTGGCTGCTGGACGGCGACCGGGAGAAGGCGGCCCGCGCCCTCGGGCTGAAGAAGCTGGCACACTCGTTCGCGGTGCCGAAGACGCAGAAGGCGGTGACGGGGAATCCGGGTGTCTCCGGCGAAGGGGAGAGCGGCCTGCTGGGCTCGGTCCTCGGCGTCCGGACCACGGTCCGGAGCTGCGGGTCGGCGGCGGCCGAGATCACGGGCTCCGCGGAGAAGGCGGTGCAACTCGCCCGCCTCGGTCACCAGGCCCAGGTCCTCACCGCCTGCCGGTTCCGGCAGACCCTCGCGAGGCCGGGCTGGGTGATCCTCGTGGTCGCCCGCGATGAGGAGCAGTGGAACCGGTTCGTGGACGGGATGGGGGTCGCGGATCCCCAGAACGCGATCGCCAAGCGGATCGGCTCCCTGAGCGGCGCGGCGCCACGGCTGTTCATGGCGTGCCGTGGCGGGTCGAACACGCTGTTCGCTCACGCCGTGGCGGAGTTCGTCCTCTTCTTCGGCTCGGACAACGAGTGCCCGGCCTGGCTCCACGAGGCGGTCGGCGTTGACACTTCGATCACCCTGCTGGGGCAGCCGGGAACGCCCTGCATCGCCTACGAGTCGAGCACCGGGCTCCAGATGAAGGACGCGCTCTCCGACCACAGACAGTGGGCGCGGCTGATGCTCCGGAGGGCCGCCGCCGGTGACATGGCAAAGCTCCCGCAACTCGTCTACGCCCAGATCCAGGCGATGGGGCCCGAGGACGTCATGGCGTCGTGGCTCTACTACCGGTACCTGCTGCTCGAGTTCCCGGACGGGCTGGGGAAGTACCTGGAAGCCGTGGCATCGGGGGACGACCCCGAGGAAAACTTCGCGGACGGCTTCGACGAGTCGGCGCAGTACGTGATGGACGAGTTTGTCGCCCTGTTCCTCGGGGAGTAGATCGACCCCGCACGATCGACGGTTATGATGCCGCCATGTCAGCCGGCCGGCCGGATCTCCCTGAGTTCATGCAGTGGGAGAAGCTCGATTCTCTCGTCGGCTCCATCCGCACGAGGTCCCTCGTCGCGCGGCCGAGGACCGTCGAGGAATGCCGCCGGGCGATCGACTGGTGCCGGGAGAACGGGCTCTCCGTCTGCGCCCGCGGCGCCGGGCGGACCTACGGGGACCTCGCGCTGAACGACGGCCACGCGCTGCTCGACATGAGCGGCCTGAACCGCATCCTCGAGTTCGACCGCGACAACGAGCGGATGACGGTCGAGGCGGGCGCGCGGCTGATCGACATCTACGAGGTGATGCACTATCACAACCTCTACCTCCCCTCGAGTCCGACGGAGTCCCACTCCAGCGTGGCGGGCGCGCTCTGCGCGAACGTCAACGGCAAGGAGGCGTGGCGCGTGGGGAGCTTCGCGCACCAGGTCGTCCGGCTGAGCCTGCTCAAGGCGAACGGCGAGATCATCGAGATCGACCGCCAGCACGAGCTGTTCCCCGCGGTCGTCGGCGGGCTGGGGATGCTCGGCGTGATCCTCGACGTGACGCTGCAGCTTTCGAGCATCCCGTCGCCCTGGGTCCACATCGACCGGATCCCGGCCACGGACGTGGACGCGCTGCTTACGAAGATGGCCGAGGTGGAGGAGACGTACGACGCGGCGGTCGTCTGGCTCGACGCCTACGCCGGCGGCGGGCGGATCGGCCGGTCGGTGATCCACGCGGCGAAGTGGATCGACCACCCGGAGAACGAGGAGCAGCGGAAGGAGATCCTCTCGGCCGGCTACCGGCGGCTCGACGATCACCGGACGTTCGGCCTCGCGCTTCACGAGAAGTTCGGGCCGATGCTCACGTTCATGCTCGAGGCGCAGCAGCCGATGATGTACTTCTTCAACCGGCTCTACTACGCGCTCTCCAAGCTGGCGTTCTGGACCGGGCGCAACTCCAACTCGGAGCTGTTTCTGCGCTTCGCGTTCGAGGCGAGCTTCACCGTGCCGCCGGCGCACCTCGTCTGCGGGCCGCACGGCTACACCGTGCAGCTGACCTTCCCCCGGGAGGGCGCGCGCGAGGCGATCGTTACGATGATGGAGATCTGCCAGGGCTCGCCGTGCCCGCCGGTGACCACCATCCTGCGCGCCCACAAGTCGGACGACTGCCTGATCTCGTTCTCCCAGGACGGCTACAGCCTGAACTTCGAGTTCCACCCCAAGCGCCGCCACGAGAAAGCGAGCCGCGAGGCCGTCGACCGGCTGATCGAGGCGACGATCGAGCGCGGCGGGAAGATCCACCTCGCGAAGGACCAGGTGCTCGAGCCCGAGCAGTTCTGCCGGGTCTACCCGCGGTACCG
>JBDLIY010000595.1:0-2470 GCA_039714635.1 Planctomycetota bacterium | reverse complement strand
AGTTCATCCGGACACGCGTCACGTTCCAGCTCGACGACACGCAGGAGCCGGATCACCCGCTGCCGTACATCGAGCACCTGAGGATCCGCTACCAGTTCTGACGAGGAACCCCGTACCCGTCGGCGGCAGCCCCTCACCTCCCGGGCGCCGCCGGCGGCCCTGGGGCTTCTTCGGCTGGCCCGTCGCGAGCCCTGACCTCCCCGATTGTCGGTGGCGTATGATCTGATCTCTCCCCGGAAGGAGCGAGAGAGTGAGCGTCCGCCGAACCGTCCTCCTGAGCGTCGTTCTGACGGTCCTCGCCTGCGCCGCGCCGGTCCCGCACTTCCCGGCTCCTCCCCGGCACGAGCGGCGCGTCCTCGGGGAGAGCCGCCAGGGACGGCCGATCGACGCGATCGTGATCGGCGACGGGCCGCGCGTCGTGCTGTTTGTCGCGACGATCCACGGGAACGAGGCGGCGGGCACGCCGCTCCTCCTCGACTTCGCCACGCACCTCGTCACCCATCCCGGGGAGGTCGAGGGCCGCACCGTCGTCCTCGTTCCCGTCGCGAATCCCGACGGCCTGCGCCACGGGACGCGGGCCAACGCCGCCGGTGTCGATCTCAACCGCAACTGGCCGAGCGCGAACTTCCGCCCGAGCCGTCAGACCGGGCCGAAGGCGCTCTCGGAGCCGGAGAGTCACGCGCTCTGGCGCCTCATCGAGAAGGTCCGTCCGGCCGTCGTCGTCTCGATCCACCAGCCGCTGGCGTGCGTCGACTGGGACGGCCCGGCGGGAGAGCTCGCGGCGGCGATGGCGACGGCCTGCGGGCTGCCGGCGAAGAAGCTCGGCGCCCGGCCGGGCTCGATGGGTTCGCACGTCGGAGTGGACGCGGGGATCCCGATCGTCACGCTGGAGCTGCCGGACCGGGTGGACGCGGCGACGGCCTGGACGCGCTTCGGCGGCGCGCTCCGGCTCGCGCTGCGGGAGGAGGACTCCCGTCCGCCCGTCCCCTGATCCCCAAGCCTTGGTCCCGGACCGTCCCCGTGGCAAGCTGCGCGTTCCCACACTCGAAGGAGCACCGGAATGAACCTCGACGGAGCGAGAGCCCTCGTCACGGGCGGCAGTGAAGGCATCGGCCACGGGATCGCCCGGGCGCTGGCGGCGAAGGGCGCGGCGGTGGCGATCACGGGCCGCGACCAGGCGAAGCTCGTGGCGGCGGCCGACGAACTCGGCGTGGACGCGATCCGCGGCGACGTGGGCGTGGAGGAGGACGCGGTGAACGCCGTGGCGAGCTTCGTCGAGGTCCACGACGGGATCGATCTCCTCGTCAACAACGCCGGCTTCGGGATCTTCAAGCCGCTCGTCGAGATGGACACGGAGTCGTTCGATGCGGTGATGTCGACGAACGTGCGCGGTGCGTTCTTCATGGCCCGCGAGGCCGCGCGGCATTTCGTCACGCAGGGCTCCGGCCACCTGGTGAACATCTCGTCCACGTCCGGCCTCTCCGGCGGGAAGACCTCGACGGCCTACTCGGGGAGCAAGTTCGCGCTACGCGGCATGACGGAGTGCTGGCGCGCCGAACTCCGGCCGCACAACGTCCGCGTGATGCTCGTCAACCCGAGCGAGGTCCAGACGCCGTTCTTCGAGAAGACGGGGAAGCCCCGGGAGTTCTCGGAGAAGAAGCTCCGCGCGGACGAGATCGCCGACGCGATCGTCGGCGCGCTCGAGATCGACGACCGCGGCTTCATCCCCGAGTTCTCCGTCTGGGCGACGAACCCCTGGGAGTGAGCCGGGCCGACTACCGGACCTTGCGGCCGAGCACGACCCGGACCTTCAGGGTCTCGGCCTCGTCGCCGCGGCCGCGGCTGAGTTCGATCTCGACCGCGTCGCCGGGGGTCTTCGTCGTGAGGATCGCGGCGTCGAAGTCCTTCCCGTCGATCGAGACGAGGACATCGCCCGCCCGCAGGCCGTCCCGCTCCGCGGCGGATCGCGGGTAGACGTAGCGCACCCGCGCGCCCGCGCCCGTCCAGCGGCTGTCGAAGACGACGCCGAGGTTCGCCTGGCCGGCGTAGCTCTTCTCCAGCGCCTCCACGAAGGACCGTGTCCGCTGCGCGACGCGGCTGACGCGGCCGGCGGTCTTCGCGTTTGCCTCGAGCGCCCCGATCAGCCTCCCGGCGTCGGCTTCGGGCAGCGCGCTGCCGCCCATCTGCACCTCGAGGCGGAGCTTCGCCTCGACGGCGTTGCACTCGCGGTGTGCGGCCCCGGCCGCCGGGATCTTCTCCGCCTTCTTCTCGAGACCGGTCCGGCGCTTCGCGGCCGCAGACGCGATCTCGTCCTCCCCGAAGTAGCCGTCCCCGATCTGCCGGAGCAGAAGCCAGGCGTCGTAGAGCTCGACGGGCGTCTTGCCGTCATCGAGCAGCTTCTTCGCCTGGTCGAGGCACTTCGCGGCGGCGTCCTTCTCGAGGAAGGGGGCGTCGTGGAGGAAGAGCAGGT
>JBDLIY010000594.1:0-2477 GCA_039714635.1 Planctomycetota bacterium | reverse complement strand
ACGGCGCGGCGCGCGAGGTCGACGTCGATCAGGAGCCGCGCGAGAGGGAGGCGCTCCACGACCGTTCGCGGCGGGTCGAGGGAGAGCTCGAGCGCCGCTTCCCGGACCTCCGCCTGCCGGCCCTCCGTCAGGAGCGCGCGCAAGCGGAGGACCTCCGAGCCGGACTCGTCCTCGCAGGCCGGGACGAAGGTACAGATCGCGAGAAGCAGGACGAGATGGCGGCGGATGTGGGCCATGGGACTCGATTCTACCGCCGTTCCCTGAGGACGGGACGAATGCACGATGAGCGGGCGCGGTAAGGCAGGTTAAGATCGTTCCCGAACTGGGACTCTGGATGGGATTCTGACCGGGATCACGATGAAGCGACCGGCTGTCCGACTCGCGCCGCTCCTGCTGTCGCTCGCGCTGGCCGGGTGCCGCGCGGGGGAGCCCGCCTCCGTCGTGCTCGCGTCCCCGGAACCCTTCGACGCCCCCCGCGCCGTCGCCGCGGCCGGCGAACACGTCTACGTCCTCGACGAAACCGGACAGTTCTACGGGCTCGACCGGCGCGGTCGGCTCGTCGCGAAGACGCGGCTCATCAAGACGACGCGCGGCTTCCCGGTCGGCCTGACGCCCCTCGCCGACGGGAGTCTGCTGGTCGCGGATACGCACGAGTCGCGCGTCCTGCGGCTTTCGCCCGACGGCCAGAAGGACGGGACGCTGGTCGGGGAATACGGCTCCGGCCCCGGGCAGTTCGTCTACCCGCAGCGGATCGCCGTGACGGCGGACGAGATCTTCGTCACCGAGTACGGCTACGCCGTGAACAACCGGGTGCAGGTCTTTCGCCGGGACGGGACGTTCGTGCGGTCGTTCGGGGACTACGGGACGAGCGGCGGGGCGTTCTCTCGCGCCTGCGGGATCGTGGTCGGCCCCGGGGACCGGGTCTACGTCGCCGACGCGAGCCACCGCATCCTCGTGTGGACGCGGGAAGGAAAGTATCTGCGCGACATCGGCGCGAAAGGGCGCGAGCCGGGGCGGCTGTACTATCCGTACGGCCTCGCGTCGGACGACGAGTTCCTCTACGTCGTCGAATACGGAAACCACCGGATTTCGCGTTTCCGGCGGGACGGTGCCTTTGCCGGAGTGTGGGGCGGTCTCGGCCAGCGACCCGACCAGCTGACGAAACCGCGGGACCTCGCCTGCTCCGACGGCTACCTCTACGTCGCGGATACCGGCAACGACCGGATCGTCCGCGTCCGGCTCGAAGGGCTCACCTGGAGGTACGGATCTTGAAAATCGTCGCGGCCCTGCTGCTGCTCACGTCCGCCGCGTGGGCCGGCGTCGACGTGCGCGTCCGGTACGGCCATGGCCAGGAAGCCGTCGCCGGGGCGATCACGCCGCTCGTCGTGGAACTCCGGTCGCGCGAGGCCGAACCGCTGGGCGTCCGCATCGAATCCCTGCCGGGCACGACGCTGGGCGCCGGTGAGGTCTGCCGCGCGGCCGACCTGCTCTCTCCGGGGTCGACGAAGCAGATCACGCTGCTCTACCGGCCCTACGCCCGGACGCGGCCCGAAGTCGTCCTGCGGTTCGACCGGGCGGTGAGAGTGCGGGCCGAAGGGGCGCCCGAAGGAAAGCCGGTGCGGCAGGTCACGCTCCGGCCGCCGAAACGCCCCGCCGAGCGCGGCGGCCAGGCGTACTCCCGTTTCACGCTCCTGACCGTGGGGCCC
Organism: Planctomycetota bacterium; assembly: GCA_039714635.1. Lineage (GTDB taxonomy): Bacteria > Planctomycetota > JAJSAM01 > JAJSAM01 > JAJSAM01 > JBDLIY01. Next base: position 771 of record JBDLIY010000594.1, on the reverse strand, counting down.
GGCGCGAACGCGCTGCCCGTGGCGCCCGACGGGCTGCGGATCCTGCCCATGGACGAGAAGGACCTGCCGGAGGTCTGGCACGCCTACGACGGAATCGACGCGGTGCTCCTGCGCCGACCGGCGGAGGCGCGGCCGATCCCGGCGGAGAAGATCGGGGCCCTGCTGCGCTGGGTCGAGGCGGGCGGTCGCCTCGTGATCTCGACGAACCGGCCCGAGCGGCTCGAGGAGATCGGGCTCGGGGACGTCCTGCCGGCCGACCAGGAGGCCGAGGGCTTCGCCGAACTGGCGCTGGCCGAAGTCGCGGTTCCGTTCGCGCCGCTCGACGCCTCCCGCTGGGGGAAGACGCCGGCCCGGATCCGGGTGCGCGTGCATCCCCTCGTCGTGCGCGAGGGAGCGAGCGTCCTCGCCGCCCTGCCCGACGCGCGGCCGCTGATCGTGCAGCGGCGCTACGGCTACGGCTCCGTCGCCATGGCCGCCTTCGACACCGCGCAGTTCCGCAACCTCACCGAGGGCCGCGCGCTCATCGTGCACGGGGCGCTCTTCGGCGGCTGGCGGACGGAAGTCTCGCGCCGCGACGTCCGGGACACCGAGGCGGCCCTGTTTCCCTCCGTCGGCTTCATCATGGGCGGCGAGGTGGACGACCGGCCCGTCACCGAGATGCTCCGCCTGCTCCGCGCCGGCGCGATCCGTCCCCCACCGATGGGCCTGCTCTTCCTGTTCATGGTCCTCTACATCCTGGCGGTCGGACCGCTCGACTACTTCCTCCTGAAG
>JBDLIY010000593.1:0-2483 GCA_039714635.1 Planctomycetota bacterium | reverse complement strand
GCCATCGTCGTGTTCGGCCGGTCGTACGGCAGGTCGGTGACGATGGTGTAGCGCGGGCCGCAGGAGACGCAGTTGACGAAGGCGTGGTGAAAGCGACGGTCAGCCGGGTCCCGGAGTTCGCGGAGGCAGCTCGGGCAGGTGGCGGTGTCGATGGTGACGCGGCTCCGGGCTGAGCTCGACCCGGCGCTCTCTTCTATCGAGAATCCCACGTCTCCCGCGGGAGGCCCTTCCTCGATCACGGTCACCTCGCCGACGTCGGCGAGAGCGGGGGCCGAGGTACGAAGGCGCTCCATGAACAGGTCGAGGGTCGTCCGGGATCCCTCGACTTGAATCAAGACTCCGGAGGAGTCGTTCCGAACCGTCCCCGCGAGCTTCAACTCCGTTGCGAGACGATAGAGATGCGGCCGGAACCCCACGCCCTGGACCTGCCCCGTCACGCGCAGTTGCCGACGGACTCTCTGAGCTGTCCCGGCGAATTCGCCCATGGCTTCGCGCCACCCCAACAATCCGGATGTCGAACTCCGGTTTCTACCAGCCCTCGCTCTGAGCCTCGTCCCAGACGTGCATGAAACAGAGCGCGGCGATGAGCCCGATGATCAGGGCCTCCCAGACGACGACGGCCCAGCCCCCGACCAGGACCACCAGCACCAGCGTCAGCCTCCGCGTCCAGAGCCGGGCCGGCCGGTTCGGGACCCCGATCACGAGGAGGAAAGCCCGAAGAAGCCGAACGAGATGAGGTCGAGCCGGATCTGGTGCCGGCCGATCTCCCCCAGGGGCACTCCGCCACGGGAAACGAACAAGGGCTGTCCTCCGGATCGGTGGCCACGTCGCCAGGAAGGCTCACTGTAGCAGTCGCGCCGTCCACTCCCGTCACTCCTCCCGGCCGGACGTCTCCGCCGACGACTCCTGACGCCACCATCGCAGAGTGGTACACTTCGATGGGTAAATTGGGGCATTGGGGATCGCGAATGCCCAGTCGGCACCGTGAGCAGGGGATGGCTCTGGTCGCTGTGATCGCGGTGATCACGGCTCTCCTCCTGATGGCGATCGCTTTGCTCGTGCGCACGCAACGGGGGTCTGTCCGCATCGATCGCCGCGTGACGTGCGATCTCGCCGACCACGAGGCGGAGAGTCTGTTCAACCTCGTCGGCCTCTTCCTCGTTCGGGGAACCGCGGAGTCCGAAGCCCGCGCGGCGGAACGCGGGGACCCGGGTCCGCATACCAGCCCGGGATTCGACGGCCCCGTGGAGTTCGAGGTCCCCCTCGCGCTCGTGGAGACGCTCGGGGCGAACTCCTCCCGGGGCCGGATCCGGGACGTCCGGATCGAGGCCGAACAGGGAAAGATCAACCTCCACTCCGCGTCACCGGCCCTCGTGGCCGGCCTCGACGTCGCGGGAGTCCTGAAGAAGCCCCTCCGCCGGGACAATACCGACCTCACGCTGGTCGAGACCTCGGACTTCCCCGGGGACGGCGGCCTGGTCCGGGTGGGATCGGAACTCGTGCGCTACACGTCCCGGCAGGGAAACGTCCTCACGGGACTCCGCCGCGGCGTCCGGGGCGGCACGCCCTGGCACTCTCCGCCCCGGATCTGGCGTCGGGGGACGCTCGTCTGTCCCGCGGCGGCCTGGGAGGTGGCGACGTGGTTCCTGCGCGCGCGCCCGGGCGAGATCGAACGGTACCCGACCCCGGAGTGCGCCCGGCAGATCGCCGGGCTGGGCACGACGGCCCTCGATCGGGACGGTTTCGAGAGGATCGCGGGATTCCTCACCTGCTGGTCCGGGGGCGTCGTCGGTTCCGAGTGGTGCAACGCGCAGCGCCTGCTCTGCAGCCTGGATCGCGGGCTCGCCACGGAGGAGAATCCGCCCGCTCTCCGCCTGTCGAACCCCCGCTACTTCGGATCCGGCACGATCGTGAGGATCACCGGCGGCCGACACGTCGAATACGGGATGGTCGAGTCCAACGACGGTGTGACGGTCCAGCTCGTGAACGGCCTCCGGCACGACTACGAGGCCGGGAAGGCGACGGTGGACGCCCTCGCGCGACACCCGGTCAACGTGAACACGGCCCCGGAGGAAGTCCTCGTCGCGTGTCTGTCGAACCTCTGTCTCCGGGCCGACCCCGGCGACGTGGTGACGGAGAAGGAGGCGAGAGACCTGGCCGCCCGCATCCGGGAGAAGCCGATCGAACGGCTCTTCCAGTTCGAGGAACTGCTGGCCCGGGCCTGCGAGGAAGGAATCATCTCCGCGGCCGACCACCGGGCGATCTACCTCAACGCGCTGAACCCGTGCGACCGCCACCTCGCCGTCTCCACCGCACCGCTCGGATTCCGCTCGTTCGACACCGTCACCGTCCACGTCACGGCGGCGCTCTGCTCGAAGAGCGGGGAGGAACTGGCCCGCCAGACTTTCTCGCGCGTCGTCTCCGTACAGCCGGGGAGGACCGCGGAGTGGTCGCTCGACCGCCAGACGGAGTTCGAGGAGCAC
>JBDLIY010000592.1:0-2503 GCA_039714635.1 Planctomycetota bacterium | reverse complement strand
AGGGTCGATTCCGCGCGGCCCTCTACTACCGGATCAACGTCGTGTCGATCCACCTCCCGCCCCTGCGGGACCGGATCGGGGACATCCCGCTGCTGGCCGAGCACTTCCTGAGGAAGTACGTCGAGGAGAACGAGAAGCCGATCGACGGCATCGCGGACGAGACCCTCGAGGTCCTCTCCCGCTACGCCTGGCCGGGCAACGTCCGGGAACTGGAGAACATCATGGAGCGGGCGGTCGTGTTGACCCGCAACCAGAGCATCCTTCCCGCCGACCTGCCGCCGGCCGTCGTCGGCGACGAGATGGAGTTGCTCGAGTCCTCGGGCCAGCAGGACGAGGTCCAGCCGCTGAAGCGCGCCCTCGAGGCGCCGGAGCGGAGGATCATCGAGCGCGTCCTGCGCCGGATGAACGGCAGCCGCCAGAAGACGGCGGAGGCGCTGGACATCAACCGGACGACACTGTTCAACAAGATGAAGAAGTACGAACTGCTGGAGAAGTACTGAGAGCCCGGCTTCGCCGAACTCTCAGACTTCTCCAGGTGCCGCGAATCACGCCCCGCGTCGAACCACGCCCGGCGTGACGAGAACGGGTAGAAGAGCCCTCTATTGAAATCCGGCTGCGCCGGATTTCACTGGTAGCTGAAGGAGAGCGGCGCGTCGAACTCTACCGCCACCCCCTTCAGCGCCAGGCCGTCCTCACCCAGCGCCTCCCTTCCGATCACCTGGTCCATGCGGCGGACCGTGCCCTTCGTGCTCATGTTCAGCTCCAGCAGATCGCTCCCCGCCTGCATCGGGTGGGGAACCTGGACCGTCACCGCCACCCTCGAACCGGCCTCGAAGTGCTCCCAGGCGAACGTCTTGAAATAGGCGCCCCGGGCGCTGAGGTTCGTGGTCACACCGCGCGTGCCCCCCGCGCAGCCTTGAGCCCTGACCTGGACCTCGATGGGATAGCTGAGACCGAGTCGAGGATTCGCACGTCGTTCCGGAGTGGCTTTCAATGCACTTCCTCGGTTGTCCTGCACCTTTCGTACTCACCGATGTGCGCAGGGCGCAAGGGTCGTACCGTTCCATTCCCTCCGGCTCCGCCCAACAGGATCGCCGCCCTTCCCGGCGCTCCACAAAGGACTTACGTTTTCCCGCCGAGGCTGCGGACGTTCCCGGATGTCGAGAATCTCCATCATCGGCCGGCGGCGCCCGCAAAAACATTCACCAGATTGGCGAGACCAAATCGCCCGCCGTGCGACTTCCTTCATGGATGGAAGAGAGAAACCCACACGGAACGGCCCGCTGCCCCTCGGCGGCGGTCCACGGCGTCAAGGCCCGCCCGGTCGAGGTCGAGGTCACGATCACCGGCGGACGCACGCGCGTCCAGATCGTCGGCCTGCCCGACATGGCCGTGCGCGAGAGCCGCGACCGCGTGCGCTCGGCCATCGTGAACTCCGGGTTCGAGTTTCCGCGCGAGTACCAGGTCATCGTGAACCTCGCCCCCGCCAACCGCCGCAAGGTCGGGCCGCTCTACGACCTCCCCATGGCGCTGTCGATCCTGGCCGCCTCCGGATCCCTCCCGCGCGACGAACTCGCCCGCTGGCTCGTCCTCGGAGAACTCGCCCTGGACGGGCGCGTCCGCCCGATCCGCGGGGCGTTGCCGGTGGCGATGTACGCGAAGACGACCGGACGCCGAAGGCTCCTTCTCCCCGCGGCGAACGCGCGCGAAGCGGGCCTCTGCCGCGACCTCGAGGTGGTCCCGGTCCGCAGCCTGGCGGAGGCCGCCATGGTCGTGGCCGGGGAAGTGGAGATCGACCCCATCCGCACGGACGCCTCCGACTTCCTCCGGACCTTCGATGACCACGACTTCGCGGACGTCCGGGGCCAGGCGCTCGCCAAGCGCGCTCTCGAGGTCGCCGCGTCCGGCGGCCACAACGTCCTGCTCAACGGCCCCCCGGGCGCCGGCAAGACCATGCTCGCCCGGCGGCTGCCCACGATCCTGCCGCCGCTGACCCTCGACGAGGCCCTCGAAGCGACGACCGTTCATTCCGTGGCCGGGGAGCTCGGCCATTCTGTACTCGTATCGCGACCTCCATTCCGGGCTCCCCACCACACGGTCTCCTCCGCCGGCCTCCTCGGCGGCGGCAACTTCGCGCGCCCCGGCGAAGCCAGCCTCGCCCACCGCGGCGTATTGTTTCTCGATGAGCTTCCCGAGTTCGACCGACGGACGCTGGACGGCCTGCGGCAGCCGATCGAGGAGGGTGTCGTGCGCATATCGAGGGTGAACTACGCGGTCCGGTACCCGGCCCGCTTCCTGATGGTCGCGGCGATGAACCCCTGCCGCTGCGGCAACCACGGCCGGCGGGATGTCGAATGCACCTGCACCCCCGCCCAGGTGAACGCCTATCGCGGACGGATCTCCGGACCTTTGCTCGACCGGATCGACCTCTGCCTCGACGTGCCGCGGCCGACGTTCACCGAGCTTTCGGGCGACCCGCCCGGCGAGGGAAGCGCCGAGATCC
>JBDLIY010000591.1:0-2504 GCA_039714635.1 Planctomycetota bacterium | reverse complement strand
GACCTCGTGAAGTCCGGCCGGGCGTCCACGCGGAAGGCGGGCCGTGGCGGCGGCGGGACGGCGGCGAAGTGGCACTGGGGCTGGGGCTACCGCGGGATGGGCGGCGTGGTGACCACCGTGCTCGACATGAACCGGTGGGACCGGGCGCTCCGTGCGGACAAGGTGCTCACGGAGGCATCGAAGCGGAAGCTCTTCACGCCGGAGAAGGGCGGGTACGCGTACGGCTGGAAGGTCGAGACGACGGAGCGCGGGACGCGGAAGGCGCATCACTCCGGCGGCGTCGCGGGTTACGGGACGAACGTGGTGCGCTACGTCGGCGAGGACGTCTTCTTCTGCGTGCTGTCGAACAACGGGAGGAAGGCGTTCGCGGTCTCCGCGGCGATCGAGCCGTTGCTGTTCGACGCCGTGAAGCTCGCGGCGACGATCGACGTGACGCCGTTCGAGATCGGACGCCCGCCGATCCTGCGCGGGCTGAAGAGCCTCACCTGGAAGACGTCGGCGTCGAAGCGGGAGTTCGTCCTGAAGCTGCAAGAGGGCGGACACACGTTCTTCGCGCTCCGGGCGCCGGCGGCGTACGCGAGGAGGATCCGGAGTTCGCTGGTCCAGGCGATCCGGGCGCGCGAGGCGGACGACGACGGCGCGGCCGCGGCGACGGAGGCGTCTCTCTACCTGCAGCCGTACCCGAAGCTCTTCCCGAAGTTCACGCTGACGGAGAAGCTCTCGTTCGAGATCCAGCCGGAGTACCGGCACCGGGACGGCGTGGACAAGCGGATCCTGTTCGTGCTGAAGGACGCGCAGTACGGCCAGTGGCCGATGATGGCGCTGCTCAACGTGGCCGCGGCGAAGGAGCTGCTCGAGGCGATTCCGGCGGAGTGAAGCGAATCCGGTAAAAACGGTTCCGCCTCCGTATTGCCGGATTCGGTCGGTCAGCGGCTGTGCTTGCCCGTGTAGTCCTTGCCGGCGCGGCGGGCGCGGAAGATCAGGCGCAGCGGGATCTCCGGGAAGGGCAGGATCTTCCGCATCCGGTTCTCCAGGAACCGCCGGTAGTCGGGCTTGAACAGCCGCGGGTCGTTCACGAACGCCACGATCGTCGGCGGCTCGATCGACGTCTGGCTGACGTACATCAGCTTCGGCACCTTCGACTTCTTCACGCGCGGGCTGCGCTCCTCCATCGCGTCGCGGAACAGCCGGTTCAACTCGCCCGTGCCCACCCGCATGCGCGCCTGGCCCACCAGCTCCTCCGCCAGCTCCAGGCACTGGAGCACGCTCGTCCCCTCCTTCGCGGAGGCGAAGACCATCGGGGAGTAGTGCAGGCCCGGGATCTTCTCCTGGAAATACTCGGTGAACTCGCCCGGCGTCGTGCCCTCGATGAGATCCCACTTGTTCGCGACGAGCACCGTCGGCTTGTAGTGCGCCAGGCTGTAGTCGGCGATCTTCTTGTCGAGCTCGCCGACCTCCTGCGTCACGTCGAGCAGAACGAGCACCGCGTCCGCCCGGCGGATCGACCGCTCCGTCCGGTGCTGGCTGAGATAGTCGATCGTCCCCGATATCGCCTTCCGCCGGCGCGTCCCCGCCGTGTCGATCAGCGTGCAGACCCGCCCGTCGACCTCGATCCGGACGTCCACCGAGTCCCGCGTCGTCCCCGGATGCTCGGAGACGATGACGCGATCCGTCCCCGCCACGCGGTTCACGAACGTCGACTTCCCGGCGTTCATCCGCCCCACCAGGGCGATCTTGATCCCTTCCTCGGTCGAGGTCTCCCCGGTGTCCTCGGGCAACTCCTCGACGATGCGATCGAGCAGGTCCCGCGTGCCGATCTTGTTCTGCGCCGAGACCAGCATCGGCTCCCCGAGCCCCATCTGCAGGAACTCCGGCGCCTCGGCCTCCAGCGCCTCCGTCTCGACCTTGTTCGCGACGAGGATCAGCGGCCGGTCGAGCTTCCGCAGCGTCGAAGCGACCTGCCGGTCGAGCGCCGTCACGCCGTCCCGCACGTCGACGAGGAACACGATGAGGTCGGCCTCCGCGAGGGCGTTCTCGATCTGCTCCTCGACGTGCTCCGCGATGTCCGCGACGTCCACCATCCCGATGCCGCCGGTGTCCATCAGCTCGAACTCGCGGTCCAGGTACTCCATGCGCGTGGAGACCCGGTCGCGCGTCACGCCCGCGATCTCCTCCACGATCGCGATCCGCACCCCGGCGAGCGTGTTGAGCAGCGTGGACTTGCCCACGTTCGGCCGACCGACGATCGCTACGAGAGGAAGCATCACTCCTCCTCCGACTCGAGCCGCTTCACGAGCTCGAGTCCCATCGCGTGCAGGTCCGCCGGTTCCTGAACCGGTGAGGACTCCGAGAGCGCCACGCCGTCCATCTCGCGGCGGAGGATCACGTACTGCGCCACGCGCGCCGAGAAGCACGCGCTGACGAGCAGGCTCAGGAGCCACCACGCGGCGATGACCGCGAGGAGCGTCCCGAAGCCGCCGGTCGCCACACCGGGCGCCAGGAGA
>JBDLIY010000590.1:0-2507 GCA_039714635.1 Planctomycetota bacterium | reverse complement strand
CCCCGCCGAGGTCGTACAGGTGGCGGCAGTCCCCGAGGTCGATCTCCTCCGCGACGGCGGGCGCAAAGCGGATCGCCCCGTCGCGCATCGCGACCGTGAAGCGCCGCGCGTCCTCCTTGCCCCTCCGGAAACTCGGTCCCCGGTCGGCGGCTTCGCCGGTACGGACGACCTCCGTCATGCCGCCCCACGCCTCCCAGAGCTGCGCGTGGTGGCGCATCATGCCGAGGGCGCTCTCGGGGCCGTCCGTCAGGAACGGCACCATCGCCTTCCCGATCGAGTACGCGGTGCCGGACTTCGTGAGCAGCTCCTGGCCGACGAGCGCGTCGAGGAGCATCTCCGTGGCGCGCTCGTCGGCCCCGATCCGCCCCGCGATCGACCTCGCGGAGAGCTTCCGCCGGCCGAGGGCCTCGAAGACGCCGATCTCGACGGCGGTCAGGATCACGCGGGCCGGCCAGTAGGCACGGGTCGCGGCGGTGAGTTCCTCGCGAGTCTTCATGCTCGACCTCCCGACTCGATGACGACGACGACGAGCTCCCGCGGTCCGTGCGCGGGAATGACGAGTTCCTTCTCGATGTCCGCGGTCCGGCTCGGGCCGGTGATCAGGACCGAGTACGCGCGGCCCTCGCGGTGGCGATCGGCGATCGCGGCGAAGGCCTCCGGGTAGCCGGGGACGACGTCGGCGGCCGCGGCGAGGAAGACCGAGGTCTCCGGGACGAGGGAGATGCGGGAGGCCGCGCGGTCCGGATAGGAGCGGAGGACGGTCCCGGTGTCGGCGAGGAGCAGGTCGGCGCGGTCCACGCCGACGTCGGCGGCGACCAGGTCGGCCTCGGCCGGGTGATCCTCCGCGAAGACGACGCTATTCTCCGCAAATTCTGCGGTGATTAGTTTCCGCGCCGCCGCCTCGTCGGCCACGCGGACGACGCGACCCGCCACGCGCTCGAGGGCCGTCGTGAAACGGTCGAGGAGATCGACCGGGGCGGCCTCGTCCGGCGGCGGGCCCGGGTGCGGACGCTTCGGGCCGCCGGCCAGCGCCTTCGCGATCTTCCCGGCAAGCCGTTTCAAGAGTCCCTCCACATCTCGCGAAACGACCGCGGCGCGACGGTCGGCGCCTCGCGGTGGTCGGTCCACGGCCGGATCAGGCCCCACCGCGCGGCCGGCCCCTGGAAACGCCGGGCGAGCCGGACGAGGCGGGCCCAACGGGAGGGCTTCGCGGCCGCCCACGAGAAGAGGCGGAAGCCCAGCCGCTCGAGGAGCGGTCTGCGTCCGGCCCCGCGCAGGCGAAGCAGGTGGCCGTGCAGGTCGATCTTCACCGGGCAGATCTCGGTGCAGGCGCCGCAGAGTGAGCTGGCGAAGGGCAGCTCGGCGTCGCCGATCCGGCCGCGGAGCAGCGGCGTGAGGAGCGCGCCGATCGGCCCCGGGTACGTCCAGCCGTAGGCGTGGCCGCCGATCGTCCGGTAGACGGGGCAGGCGTTCAGGCACGCGCCGCATCGGATGCAGCGCAGGATCTCGCGGTCCGCGCGGTCCGCCAGGCGCGCCGACCGGCCGTTGTCGAGGAGCACGATGTGCTGCTCTTCGAGCCCGCCGGAGAGCACCTGCACGTAGCTCGTCGCGCGCTGGCCGGTGGCGGAGCGCGTGAGGAGCGGCAGGAACGTCGCGAGGTCCGTGAGTTTCGGGATCAGCTTGTCGATGCCGGCGACGACGACGTGGACGGGAGGGGTCGTCGTCGTGAAGCGGATGTTCCCCTCGTTCTCGACGATGGCGGCGCCGCCGGTCTCCGCGATCAGGAAGTTCGCGCCGGTGATGCCGAGGTCGGCGTCGAGGAGCCGGTGGCGGAGATGCTCCCGCGCCTTCAGCGACAGCCAGCGGGCCAGCTCCTGCCGGTCCGTCGGCGGCGTCCCGCGGCCCTCGAGCACGCCGTGCTCCGTGAAGATGTCGCGGATCTCCTCCGTCGAGCGGTGAAGCGCCGGCGCCGTGATGTGCGACGGCGGCTCGCCGGCCAGCTGGACGATGTACTCGCCGAGGTCGGTCTCCAGGGGGACGAACCCGCGCGCCTCGAACGCCCGGTTCAGCTCGATCTCCTCCGTGGCCATCGACTTCGACTTCAGGATCCGCGTGGCCCCCGCCTTCCGCGCGATCTCGGTGACGATCCGGCAGGCATGATCGCCGTCGACGGCGACGTGGACGTGGGTGCCGCGGCGGCGGGCGTTCTCCGTGAACTCGGCCAGGACTTCGTCCAGGTGGTCGAGGCCGTGGTCCCTCACCGCGGCGGCGCGGTCGCGGAGGTCCTCCCAGTCCGCGCGCTCGGCCACCGTCTCCGCGCGATGGGCGAGCGAGGTACTCGTCGCCTTGAGCACGTTGCGCCGGAGGACCCGGTTGCCGATCGCGGCCCGGACCCGCTTCGCCAGTCCCCCGGAACTCACGCTTCGCCCCCGAGGATCTTCGCGATGTGCAGGCCGCGGACGTCGCGGCCGCGCCTGGCGAGCATCCCGTCGATGTGCAGCAGGCAC
>JBDLIY010000589.1:0-2520 GCA_039714635.1 Planctomycetota bacterium | reverse complement strand
GGTGCCGTGGTGGACCTGGCCGGCGCAGTTGAACAGCACGTCGAGAGGCCCGATATCGCGCGCGATTTCGGCGATCGCCGCCGGGTCGGTCACGTCGAGCGGCCGGGTGGCGAGCCCGGCGCCGTGCTCCAGGGCGCCGTGCTCCAGGGCCGCGCGCTCGAGGCCGGCCTGGAAGTCGCCCTCCCAGCGGATGCCGCCGTGGTCCTCCGCGGGAGCGGGAACGGCGGCGAGGAGGAGGAAGGTCACCGCCCCCGCCGCGCGCTCCGGATATCGAACCCCGCCCAGCGCGAGGGCGAGGACGGTCGCGACGGCCGGGGCCGTCAGTCCGTGCAGTACGAGAGGGCCGTGAGCGCGTAGGCCGTCGCGAGCACCGGCTTCCCCTCGAGCCAGCGGTCCATGTCCTCGTTCACCCAGGACCCGTCCTCCTTCTGGCGGGCCAGCAGCTCCCTGCCGAGCTCCGCCTTCCAGTCGACTTCGACGCCGTCGGCGTCCTTCACCTCGTCCGCGCCGAGGGCGTCGAGCGCCTTCGCCATCGTCACGAGGTAGTAGAAATAGCCCTGCATCCCGGCCTTCGGGTCCTCGGACGTGTCGAAGCCCGGGTTCTCCTCCAGCGTGTAGTGGTTGGCGACCCACTTCAGGGCGTCCTTCACCCGGCCGTCCGATGCGTCGAGGCCGGCCATCAGGTAGCACTTCAGCATCGCGTAGGTCGTCGAGCCGTAGGAGCGGAGGGAAACGGTGCCGTCCGGGTTCTCGACCGCACCGGCCTTCGACTCGGTCGGCTTGTAGAACGCGCCGCCGTCGTCCATGGGAACGATCCACCGGCCGTCCTCGAGCTTGTACTCGCCGGGGTTCGTCTCGGACCGGTTCTGGATCGACTGCAGGAACTTCAGCGCGTGGGAGAACGTCGGGTCGTCCTTCTCGACGCCGGCCTTGCGCAGGGCCTCGATCGCGAACTGCGTGTTCGACAGGTCCGGGTCGTCCTTCGTGGTCTTGTCGCTGTAGCCGATCCCGCCGGAGGCCGCCTGGAGCGACTTCACGAACTTCACGGCGCCGCCGATCGCGTCCTTGTGCTTCTCCGGGTCGTCGTTGACGAGCGCCATGATCGAGACGCATGTGGAGTAGTTCGCGACGCCGCGTCCGTAGATGCCGCCGTTCTCCTTCACGTTCTCGAGCAGGAAGGCGATCCCCTTGTCGATGAACTCGCGGTCCTCGGGGCGCACGCCGCCCGGCCGCGTGAGGAACGGCGTGACGGCGATGGCCGTGAACCCCGGGTCGCCGTAGTTCCCGTCCTTCGCCCGGGTCTTCAGGAAGTCCAGGCCCTTGTCGTAGCCCGCCGCGATCCCGGTCGCGGGGGCGGCCCCGTCTTCGCCCCCGTCGCCGGGCGGGACGGGCTTCCCCTCTCCGCACGCGAGGACGGCCAGGGCGAGCAGCGTGACGCACAGCACGGTCTTCATGTGGATTCCTCCCGGGTTGCGATCCTTCTCCATCCTGAACGATGGATCCGGCCGCGGGTTCGAAGCGACCGACCACGGACAGAGAATGTACATGCTTCAGGCCGGATGACGATTTCCGGACCGTGAAGATCCGGCCGGGCTACCGGGCGCTCCGCCCTCCGACGGCGGTGCGCTTCTTCCCCGCGCGGGCCGGCTTGCCCTGGCCGAAGACGCGGACGGAGACGTTCTGGATGGTGAAGCCGCGGGCCCGGGCGACGCGCGCGAGGATCTTCTCGATCTCCGCGTTCCGGAACTCGACGACCTTCCCGGTCTCGGTGCAGATGAGGTGGAAGTGATCCTTCGTCCCGAGGGCGGGCTCGTAGTAGAGCGGCCCCTGGCCGAAGTCCTGCGCGGAGACGATCCCGCCGTGCGCGAGGATCGAGAGCGTGCGGTAGACCGTGGCCTTCGAGACGTTCTCGCCCTTGCTGCGGAGAAGGTCGTAGAGGTCGTCGGCCGTGAAGTGCTCGCGTGACGCGAAGATCGTCTCGACGATCTTGATGCGCTGGTTCGTGAGCTTGAAGTCGTGCGACCTCAGGTATTCGGCGACCGCCTGCATCTTCTTGTCCATGTCATCCCCGCTGATAGGAGGTGTATGTGCGGATGAGAATGCGAATCCTAACCGCGACGCAGACGCATGGGAAGGAGATCAGGAGGGGGTGAGTCCGGATTGATGCGAACCGCCGGGGGGGCGCGCGCAGGCCCCTGTAGCCGCTACCCTCCCCGGCCGGTTCTGACAGTCCTTCCGCCTACCGATACGCTCGGAGCAGCATCAGCAGACGGCCGATTTCCGCGTGAACGGAACGGTAGGTCCTCACGACCATGTACCGCTCGTTCACGGACACGCGGACGCCGTCGTCCTCCCAGGTGCTGTTCCCCGACTTGTCCTTGCCGCAGTTGTCGAGGATCAGGTCCTGGATGAACTCCGGGTCGGCGAACGCGTGTTCCTTCCCCTCTTCCTCCCCGCCGAACATGCCCTCCCATCCCTCGGCGCCCGCCGGGCGGAGTTGGATGTCCGGCCCGGGGAAGT
>JBDLIY010000588.1:0-2530 GCA_039714635.1 Planctomycetota bacterium | reverse complement strand
TACGGCACCTGGAAGTACTCGCGCGCGGGCTGGGCGCCGGGCGATGTGGTCCGCCCGTGGTGGATCGACCTGACGCCGCACCTCGTGGCCGGCAAGGAGGCGGAGCTCCGCTACGAACCCGAGCCCTACGACCTGTCGGCCTACCCGCAGAAGCCGACGGAGAAGCAGGTCAACGCCGCGTCCCACAACGTCCGGTCCTACCTGATCCTCTACCGCGAGCCGGGCGAGCTGGTCCCGGCGCCGATCGTTCTCGTCACCGGGGTGGGGAAGGACACGCCCGCCGCGACGGCGGGGATCCGGCGGGGTGATTACCTGGTCAGCTACGATGGCAAGCGGCTCGACTCGGTGGACGACCTCCGCGAGGCGATCCAGTCCGCGGTCGCGGCGAAGAAGGAAGAGGTCGTCGTGGTGATCCGCCGCGGCTCCGAGCGCCTCGAGGTGGAGATGCCCGCCGGGAAGATGGGGGTCAACCTGGCCGTGCGGTGACCGTCAGGCCAGCTGCGGCAGGTCGTGGATCAGTCGGTCCGACGAACTGAGTCTGACTCACTTGTTCAGACGAACTGAGTCTGACTCACTTGTTCGCCGCGGACGTGCTCGCGCGGATGCCCTCGATCGGCTGGCCCTTCGGATCCGAGATTCGGGCACGCACGTAAGAGCCGTAGTTCAGGTTGCTCACGTGGACGAGCAGGAGGTGGCGGCCCTTGGTGAGGGTGAGAGGCAGCCGGTAGAAGTCGTTGCCGGAGTCGCACCGGTGGTTGCCGAAGAGGACCTGCTCGCCGTCGAGGTAGACGCGGATCCCGTCGTCGGACCCGAACCAGAAGTGCGTCTCGAGGTCCTTCTCGACAAAGAGCCAGGTCGCCGCGAAGTACGACGCCCAATCGCCGCCGCCCGTGGCCTTCTTGAGGTTGACCCGGTCCTTCGGCGACACGTACTTCCGCCACTTCCGCCGGCCGGCCCTCCCGCCCTCGCGGGGGTGCGCCCGCTTCGTGTCGAGGTGCGGGATGTCGAAGTGGTCGTCTCCGAACTTCGTGCCGGGGAACGGTCCCGCCACCAGCCACGTCCGCAGGCTCGGGACCTTCCTCGCCGGGTGGGGCCGCTTCGGGGGCTCACGGCCCTCCTCGTCGTCGCCGTCGCCGAGGTCCTGCGCCACGGGCTCCGACAGGGTCGCGCGGCGGAGGAAGAGGATGGCGAACGCCGTCTCCTCGAGGCTGCCCCAGGAGCCGTCCTTCTTCTGCCGCTCGAGGAGGACCTCGGCGCCCTCCCGGTACCAGTCGTGGCCGGCGATCTTCGCGAACCCGAAGAACTGCGCGTACCGCTCGAGGCCGTACATGTAGTAGTAGTAGCGCTGCGAGCTCCAGCCGGTGCCGAGGGGATTGCGCTCGACGTCGTAGGTCTTCTCGATCCACCGGTGGGCGCGCTCCATGGCGTCCTTCACCTTGCGCGGCGGCTTCGTCTCGAGCGCCTCGTGCGCGAAGCGGAGGACGAGCAGGCCGGCGTGGGTCATCGTCGCCCGGTAGACCGTGCCCGGCGTGTAGCGGATGGCCCCGGACTCGTGCTGGAGGCGGAGCACCGAGTCGACGAGACGCTTCCAGAGCTTCTTCGGCGTCTCGAACCCGTGGCGCGCGCCCGCTTTCAGCGCCATGGCCGCGAACTGCGTATTGGAGAGGTCGGCGATCCCCTTCGGGTATCCCCAGAGCCCCACGCTCCGGTTGAAGTTGTCGACGAGCCACTGGCAGACGGCGTGGATGGACTTCTCGTAACCCCGACCGAGCGCGTTCAGGAGCAGCACGAGGCAGCTCGCTTCGTAGGTGCTGATCGGCATCCGCTGGAGGGCGTAGCCCTTCCCGATCGAAAGGAAGGCGAGGGCCTTCTTCACGGCCGGGTGATCCTGCGGGTAGCCGGCGTGGAGCAGCGCGTAGGTGCAGAGCGCGGTCCGCCCCAGGGGATGGTGCTTGTCGCCTTTCTGCCAGGAGCCGTCCTCGGCCTGGCGGCTCACCAGGTTGGCGGCGGAGCGGGCGAGCGCGATGTTGACGCGCCGCTCGAGGGGGCGCTTCTTCTCGTCCGCGACCGTGGTCGCGGGGCCAATGACCAGGATGAGCGCGAAAAGGAACAGGGCCCTCATGTCGGCCTCCTTCACCTGCGGGACCACAGGTTAGCACCCGAAGTCGGAGTCCGCCCGACCTGCGCGAGCTGCCGCGCCGATGTGATCGCCGGCGGTCCTTTGGGGGAGAGGAAGCCCGCCGGTACACTCCGGCAATGGCTGGAATCAATAAACTCGATACGCTGAATCGACTGGCTCTTCTCCTGCTCGTCCTCCTCGCGCTCCCCGGAATGCAGGCGGCCGGTCAGGCGGCGGCGAACCTCGACGAGCTGATCCAGCGCTTCCGCGACCAGGCCGGGCCGAAGGAACTCGAGAAGACCGCGGCGGAGATCCTCGCGCTGGGCCCCGCCGCGGCCGGCGAATTCGCGAAGACGCTGGAGAAGCTGCGGACGTTGCTCACGAAGTCGTACCTCGAGGAGCTCGAGGGCG
>JBDLIY010000587.1:0-2532 GCA_039714635.1 Planctomycetota bacterium | reverse complement strand
CGAGGCGGGCCACTTCTCCCAGGGCGCCGGCTACGTCTTCGGCTGGGGCGCCTGCCTTTCCGAAGGCGACGACCCCGATCGCTACGTCGGCTCCCGGTACAACCTCGGCGCGGCGGCCCACCAGGCCGTCGGCACCTTCATCGACGGCGGCGGGGACGACCGCTACCTCACCCTCCAGTCCGTGATCTGCGGCGCCTCCATCGACACGTCCTGCGTCCTCTTCCGCGACATGGGCGGAGACGACGTCTACGACGCCGGCGGCACCTCCCTCGGCGCGGCCCAGTTCGGCTCGGTCTGCCTGTTCATGGACGACGGCGGGAAGGACGAGTACCGGCGGTGCCACCCCGCCGTCTCCGCGCACGAGGAGAACGGTCCCAACTGGGCCGTCTTCCTGGACGCCGGCGGCGACGAGGACGTCTACCGGCGCTCGGGGAAGAACGACGCCGTCTGGCACCACCGGAAGCACTCGTTCTTCCTGGACCTGCCGGCCGGCACGAAGCGCCCGCTGACGCCGGGTGCCCTGGACAAGCTCGTCACGGATCCGCCGGAGTAGATCACGACCCGGAGAGAAGCCGGGCCAGGCGCTTCGCGGCGGCCGCAGCGGGCTCGGTGCCCGGGAAGGTCCGGATCAGTCTCCGGCAGGCGTCCATGGCCTGACGCCGCTTCCCCGCCTTCTCGAGCTTCCGGGCCGATTCGAGGAGGGCCTCCGCCTTCTCGAGGTTCGCCTTCGCGAGCGCGGTCAGGGGTCGCGTGAGGAGGTCGGCGCCGATGTTCTCCTTCTTCGTCCACAGGCCCTTCCGGATCTTCTCGATCGTGCCGCCCACCCGGAACTCCATCTCCGCCCGGTCCGCGAAGAACCGGATGATCCGGAATTCGTGGGGGATCTCGCCGAGCGCCTCCGTGGTGAGGAACGCGGTCTCCATCCCCGGCGCTCTGAGCTGGAGGTTCACGTGGCAGTGGCCGGAGAGGACGAGGACGACGGACGGCCGCGCCGCGATGATCTTCATCACCTCCTCCGCTCTCGGCATCAGGAGTTCCACGTTCACGGAGCGCTTCGCGGACCGTCGGATGATGTCCGGGCAGTACACGAGGCGATGTGTGCAGATGACCGTGGGCTTCGTCGCGTTCGCGTCCAGGTCCTTCTCGAGCCAGCGGATCTCCTCGTCCCCCGGGTAGATCCCGACGACGGAGAAGTGCCAGCCCTTGATGTCGAAGGAGGTGCAGCGCCGGCCGAAGACCTTCACCCAGGAGTTGTCGTTCCGGTCCTTCTCGAACGCGGCGACGCTCTTCCCCAGGTCATGGTCCCCCATCACCGGATGGTAGGGGCACTCGAGGCCGTCGAGGACCGACTTGACCCGCTTCATGTCGGAGAGGGGACGGCCCCGGTCGGTGAGATCCCCCGTGATCACCACGAGGTCCGGCTTGATCTCTTCGTTCAGGTAGTCCACCGTCCCGGCCAGGACGTCGAAGGAGTTCACGAGGTCCTTCCAGTGCTCGACCTTGGCTCCGAAGACGTAGCGGAGCTTCCTCTCGGGACGTTTCCCGCGGTTCGCCTTCGTGGTCACGCAATGGAGGTCGCTCAGGTGGGCCAGGGTGAACAGCGGCTTCTCGGGAGGCGCCTTCGCGGGAGGTGGTCCCCCCTCTCCCGTTGCTCCACCGGCAAGCGACATCGTGATGGCGATCACGATCCCGAGGAGGAGGAGCGGCCTGCCCCTCGCGGACCTGCCCGCATCCCCGGCCGTGTTGTCCATGTGTTCCTCGCTCCCTGTCGGAGGTCTCTATAGCATGACGAAATCGGGTCCACCAGTTCGGAGCCCCTTTCCCCGGTCATCAGGATCAGAGAGACAGCCGTCATGAGTCAGGAAACCGTCAACACCCGCTGGCTTTCGAACATGGCCTTCGAGAGCGAGGTCAACGGCCACAGGATCGTCCTCGACGCGACCGACGCGGTCGGCGGCGAGGACAAGGGCCCCCGGCCGAAACCCTTCATGCTGACCGCCCTGGGCGGCTGCACGGGCATGGACGTGATCTCGATCCTCACGAAGATGCGGGTCGAGGTGAAGAGCTTCAACGTGAAGGTGACCGGCGACCTGTCCGACGAGCACCCGAAGCGCTTCACGCGGATGCACGTGGTCTACGAGTTCGAGGGCGACGACCTCCCGATGGACAAACTCGAGAAGGCCGTCTCCCTCTCCGAGGACCGCTACTGCGGCGTGAGCGCCGTCTACAAGGACGTCATGGACGTCACGTCAGAGATCCGGATCCTGTCGTAGCTCGACGTCGATCGGCCGCGCCGGCAACAGGAGCGCGAACGGCACCCCGAGCACGCCCACGCCGGCGCAGACGAGGAACGTCTGCCGCATTCCGACGGCGTCGGCGAGGACACCCACGAGGAACACCGCCCCCGCGCGGGCCGCGAAGCCCAGCGCCATGTAGGTCCCGTTGGCGAAGGCACGGTTCTCCGGGAAGCTCTCCAGCACCGACGCCATCACCACCGGCGTCGCCATCAGGCCCGTGAAGCCGAGGAGGAGG
>JBDLIY010000586.1:0-2536 GCA_039714635.1 Planctomycetota bacterium | reverse complement strand
GCTGGTCGTCGCCGCCGCCACGGCCGGGGCCGGCGCCGCCGGACCTCCGGCCCCCGCCGCGGGAGTCGCCGCGAACCGGAGCCGCGCGCGAAGGTCCCCGGCCTCGACGACGTGGACTGGGACCTGCCCCCGGAAGAGCCCGAGGTGGTCGAGGCGCCCTCCCCGAAGCCAACCCCGAAGCCAGCCAGGAAATCGACCCGGAGGCCAACCCGGAAGCCAGCCCCCGAGCCGGAGGCCAGGCCGGAGGCCGCGCCCGAGCCGGAACCTGCACCCGAGCCGGAGCCGGAACCCGAAGAAGAAGACGGCTTCGACATGGGCATCTTCGAGCTTGAGCCCGAGCCGGAACCCGTCACGGTCGAGGAGCCGGAGCCCGAGCCCGTCGCCGAAGTCGAGGCCGCTCCCGAGCCGGAGCCCGAGCCCGTCGCCGAGGCGGAAGAGCCGGCTCCCGAACCCGAACCCGAGCCCGAGCCGGAACCGGACTCCGACCTTCCGCAGGGTCCGCGCATCCCGCAGCAGTGGATGAAGGAGACCTGGGCGCCGTCGGTCGAGACGCGGCCCGAGCGTCGGGAGGAGTTCGTCACGTCCTCCGGCCACGCCGTGGCGCCGCTCTACGTCCCGTCGCGCCGCGACCCGCAGCTCTTCCCGCGCAGCATCGGCTTCCCGGGCGAGTTCCCGTTCACGCGGGGCGTCCACGGGACGATGTACCGCGGGCGGCTCTGGACGATGCGCCAGTACGCCGGCTTCGCGACGGCGACCGACACGAACGAGCGCTTCAAGTACCTGCTCGAGCAGGGCCAGACCGGCCTGTCCGTCGCGTTCGACCTGCCGACCCAGATCGGCTACGACTCCGACGCGCCGGAATCCCTCGGCGAGGTGGGCAAGGTCGGCGTGCCGATCGACAGCCTGGCCGACATGGAGACGCTGCTCGACGGGATCCCGCTCGACAAGGTGTCGCTGTCGATGACGATCAACTCCACCGCGCTGATCCTGCAGCTGATGGTGGCCGCGATCGCGAAGAAGCAGGGCGTCCCGGTCGACTCGCTCCGGGGCACCGTGCAGAACGACATGCTGAAGGAGTTCGTGGCGCGGAACACCGATCGGTTCGCGCTCGACGCGCACCTGAGGCTGACGACGGACCTGTTCCGCTACAGCGCCGGGAACATGCCGCGCTGGAACATGATCTCCGTCTCCGGCTACCACATGCGCGAGGCGGGCTGCACCGCGGTGCAGGAGGTCGCGTTCACGCTGGCGAACGGCATCGCCTACGTGGAGAAGGCGGTGGAGGCCGGCCTCGACGTCGATGACTTCGCGGGGCGGATCTCGTTCTTCTTCGGGTCGCACAACAACGTGCTCGAGGAGGTCGCGAAGTTCCGCGCGGCCCGCCGGATGTGGGCTCGGATCATGAAGGACCGCTTCGGCGCGACGAAGCCGAAGTCCCAGATGCTCCGGTTCCACACGCAGACCTGCGGCTCGACGCTGACCGCCGTGCAGCCGATCAACAACGTGGTGCGCGTCGCCATGCAGGCGCTGGCCGGCGTGCTCGGCGGCACGCAGTCCCTCCACACGAACTCCTGGGACGAGGCCCTCGGCCTCCCGACGCAGGAGTCGGCGCTGCTCGCCCTGCGGACGCAGCAGATCATCGCGCACGAGTCGGGCGCCGCGGACGTCGTCGACCCGTTGGGCGGCTCGCCGTACGTCGAGGATCTGACGGACCAGATCGAGCGCGACGCGAAGGTGTACCTCGCGAAGATCGACGAACTCGGCGGAGCCGTCGAGGCCATCCGGAGCGGCTGGGTGAAGGGCGAGATCGAGGCCGCGGCCTACGAGGCGCAGAAGCGCATCGAGTCCGGCGACTCGGTCGTCGTCGGGGTGAACCGGCACCGGATGGAGGAGGAGGCCGAGCCCGACGTTCTCCTGATCGACGAGGAGCGGGAGCGCGGCGTCGTCTCGGCACTCCAGGAGATGCGCACCGGGCGCGACAAGGGCCGGGCCGACGCGGCCATCGCGGCGCTGGAGATCGCGGCGGCGTGGGGCGACGCGGACCTGCCGGGCCTCATCCTCGAGTGCGTCGAGGCCTACTGCACGATCGGCGAGATCTGCCGGAGCCTCGAGACGGTCCTCGGCGGCGGGGAAGGCTGAGACGTGGGCAAGCTCAACCACGTGAACATCGCGGCGGAGGACGCGGCGACGATGGCCGCCATCTTCGCCGACGTCGTCGGCCTTACGATCGTCGAGGAGGACGTCGTTCCGAGCCAGGGCGTGAAAGTGGTGAAGCTCGGCGCCGGCGAGACGGTCGTCGAGATCACCGAACCGCTCGGCCCGGACACGCCGGTCGGGAAGTTCATCGCGAAGCGGGGGCAGGGCATCCACCACCTCGCATTCGAGGTGCCCGACCTCGAGGCCAAGCTGGCCGAGTTGAAGTCGAAGGGCGTCCGCCTCATCAACGAGGAGCCGACGATCGGCGCGGGCGGACACCGGATCGCCTTCGTGCACCCGGCGTCGTTCGGGGGCATCCTGGTCGAATTGTTGGAGAAGC
>JBDLIY010000585.1:0-2544 GCA_039714635.1 Planctomycetota bacterium | reverse complement strand
GCATGCACACCGTGTTCTATGTCGCGGGCGGGGAGACGATCAACCTGGACTCCGCCGGCAACGTGATCACGACGAACTCGGCGGTGCACACGCAGTTCTCGGCCCTGGACATCCGGGGCATCTACGACGAGGCGATCGCTCCGCCCGGTGACAGCAGTCCGATCCACGTCAAGTGATTCGGGTCAAGTGATCCGGGTGAAGTGACCCGGGTGAGATGATCTCGGAAGGGCAGACGAGGGCAGATCCGATCGGACCGCGCGGCCGGGGGGCCGACGGGCACGATCGGAGTGGTGGGAGGACGGCGCATTCATGTTCATTCGAGCGATCGTGCTGCTGCTGGCCGGTCTCCTCATCCTCAGCGGGTCCGTTCTGGCTCAGGACGCCCCGCCGGCCGCCGATGAGGGGATGGACGCCGGCGCCGAAGAGGGCGCCGGGGAGCCTCTGGCGGAATCCGCCGATCCCATCGAGAAGGACCCCGTGGAGGGCGAGGAAGAGCCGGGCGAGGGCGTCGAGGAGGCGATCCGGCGCGTCCCCACCTTCGAGGACACCAATCCCGAGTACATGGGAGACGAGCCGCCGCTGTTCGAGGACTTCATCGGGCTGGCGCAGGACTTCGTCTACCGGGCGGCGCTGGGACCGGTGAGTTTCGGCCGCGTGCCGGTGTGGCCCCGCGGCAACCTCAAGCTCGGCCCGATCCTCATCTTCCCCTACCTCGACGGTCGCGTCGGCTGGACGAGCAACGTCTACCAGGACCGTTCGGAGGTCTCCTCCTTCTTCCTGGCGGGCGGCGGCGGGATCTCCGTCAACTACCCGTTCAAGCAGGGCCGGGGGAAGATCTTCGGCGGAGCGGACTACCAGGCGACGACCTACCCCGACGAGAGTCTGTCCTATGCCGAGTGGACGCTCTCCGCCGGCATCGGCTACCGCTTCGACCGGGGGTTCTGGTTCCGCACGGGCGTTCGGCACTCGCGCACCGTGGACCCGCAGGACCCGGAGGAAGTGGGTCTCCAGAAGCGCAACCAGACCTACCCGTTCATCGACCTCGGGTTCGACAACGCGATCGTCAAGGACCTGAACATCTCGATGGGGTTCAACGTCCGCACGACGTGGTACGTGGAGGAGGAGAACGAGACCGGGGACCGCGACGAGTACAACGCCTGGATCAAGGCCAGCTACCCCGTCTACCGGGACAAGACCCGGGGCTACCTCCGCTACGACCATCGCTGGACGGTCGCCGGGTCCGACCGCATCAACGACAGCAACGGCGGCGAGCTGAGCGGCGGGATCGAGGGCATCATTCCGCTGACGGAGTCGGAGAAGCTCGTCGGCATGCTCTCCATCGGTGTCCGGAACACGAACTTCCAGACGGGAAACTACGACGACAACGGCAGCAGCTTCGACACCGACGACAACGACCAGAAGGCGATCGTCACGATGCGGGCCTTGCTCCGATACCTGGCCAGCGCGAAGACCACCGTCGAGATCGTCTACCTGCGGGACATGGAGTACTCGTCCTTCAGCAACTACCAGGTGGTGGACCGGTTCGACCTGATCGGGACGCACTCGATGTACCGCGATCTCGTGCTGCGGGCCGCGACCTACGTGCGGTTCAGCGAGCCGAGCGCCGTGCGGGACAGCGTCACGGAGTTCGGCGCGGGCTGCGGGGCCCGGTACATCCTGATCGACAACATCGACCTGGACCTCTCGGTGGACTGGTACACGCGCCAGTCCGGGAACGACCTGTACAGCTACGACCGCGTGACGGCCGCGCTGGGGCTGACGCTCTACTTCCGCTGAGTCCGGGGACTTCGGACCAGGGGAACACTGCCCGGTGCGGGCCGGGCGCGACGAAGATCCGCCCCGGGGCGGATCCGGAGGAACGACCATGAGAGATTACCGCACGCTTCTGCTTCTGCTCCTCGTCGGGGGGATCCTCCTCCCGGTGGCGGTGTCCCTCGCCCAGGAAGGCGAGGCCCCCGTGATCTCGGACGAGTACCTGCTCGTCGTCGGCGACCAGATCAAGATCATCGTCGAGGGCCAGGGGGAGGAGCGGGACTACGTCGTGCCCGTCGAGGGCGAGGTCGCGTTCCCGCCCATCGGCCGGATCACGCTGATCGACAAGTCCGTCAAGACGATCTCGGAGGAGATCCGGCAGAAGCTGAAGGACAAGGCGATCTACACGAACCCGGTCGTCCACGTCCTGATGATCGCGTACGCTCCCCGGGAGGCGTACCTCTGGGGCGCGGCGACCGGCGCGATCCCACTGCTGCCGCACAAGAAGCTGACCCTGCTGCAGGTCCTTTCGAAGGCTCGGATCCAGCCGACGGTGGCGGATTTCCGGGACATCAAGGTCATCCGGATGGGCAAGAACGGGAAGAAGTTCACCATTCCCGTCAACCTCCAGGACGTGGTGGCAAAGAACCGCTATGAATCGGACATCATCGTGATGCCTGACGACACCATCATCATCCCGTCCTTCGAGGACCGCACGATGATGTCGTACGTCTACATCCTCGGGAAGGTCAACAAGCCCGGCCGGTACGG
>JBDLIY010000584.1:0-2549 GCA_039714635.1 Planctomycetota bacterium | reverse complement strand
GGATGATCCCAGACTATTCTATGCCATCGGCGCCCGCGGGGAGCCGATGAGCCTGAAACACGGAATCCGGGGGAGGGTTCCGTTCATTCGGACGGCATTCGGCGCCCACTGGCCTCCACCGTCACCCGGATCTCCTTCGTGTCGCCCTCCGCGTCCGCCCCCGCGTCGATGGCGGTCACGCCGGCAAACGCGATTCGGCCCGCCGCCGGGTCGGCGATGAAGTCGACACCGTCCCTCCACCCCGCGTTCCGGAGGAGCGTCCAGTAGTACATGACGATCCCGGGGCCCGTGGTGTGGGGCGGGAAGTTGTGGCGACCGTAGGCCTCGTCCTTCCCGGCGTCCTCGGCCCGGCCGTCGATGATCCGCACCCCGTCCGGCCTCTCCACGGCGAGGAACGTCGTGACCTGCTTCGTGGTGTCCCCGTCCGGTGTCGTGACCGAAAACGTCACCGCCGCCGGGAAAGGCTCGGGGTCCGACCCGCATCCCGCGAGCCCCACTGCGGCCAGGAGGAGAAGTGTGGTTCGCATGTCAGGTCTCCCTTTTCCGGATCCCGTCGAGCACGAGTCCGGTCAGATACGAGACCAGGCGGTCGCGGATCGGCCCCTCGTCGATGTCGAGCCGGCGGTCCACGAAGAGCGTCGCCAGCCCGTGAAGGGACGCCCAGGCGAACGTGGCGAGACCCGCGGACGGGCCCCGGGCCACGGAACCGGACGCCTGGCCGGCCTCGACCGCGCGGCGCAGGATGGCGAACGCCAGGTCCGAGACTTCGTCGAGACCGGGCGACGCGAGGCCGGAGTCGAAGACGAGGCGGTAGGCATCCGGTCGCTCGATCGCGAATTCGACGTACGCCCGGCCGAAGGCGCGGATCCGATCCGGACCGTCCCCCTCGCAGGTGACGACCGCCGACCGAAGCCGCCCGGTCAGCTCCCGCAGCCCCGGGACCGCCACGGCCGCGAGCAGGTCGTCGCGGTCGCGGAAGTGGCTGTAGGGCGCGGCGTGGCTCACGCCGGCTTCGCGGGCGACGGCCCGGAGCGTGACCGCCTCCGCGCCGTCGCGGCCGAGGATCGAGACGCCGGCCGTAACGAGGGCCTCGCGCAGATTTCCATGGTGATACGATCCAGCCATGGCCCGATCCTGACGTGGAAACTTTACGATGTCAAGACCGTGGCCGATCTTTCTGATGTAAAGTTCGGTCCGCCGTGGCCGGAGAGGGGAACATCCGTTATGATCCGCCCCGGTTTCCGGATCGGAGGTGGACGTGATCTTCTCCTGGTTGCGCCGGCGGCGGCGCGCGAAGCTCCTGGCGGAGCCGATGGCGGACGGGTGGCCGGCCTGGCTCGAGCGGTACTCCTTCTACGTGAACCTCGACGACGACGAGCGCGCGAAGCTCCACGACACGCTCCGGGTGATCGTCGCGGAGAAGAACTGGGAGGGCTGCGACGGGCTGGAACTCACCGAGGAGATGAAGGTCGTGATCGCCGCCCAGGCGGCGCTGCTCCTTCTCGGCATCGAGCATGAGTACTACCGACGCGTCCGCACGATCCTCGTCTACCCGCGGACGTTCGGCGCCGGGTCGCCGCAGCGGCAGTCGGGCGGGATCGTCGGCGGGGGCGGCGGCCACCTCGGCGAGGCCTGGTATCGTGGCCCGGTGATTCTCTCCTGGGACGCCGCCGAGCACGGCGCGGTGGATCCGAAGGACGGGCGGAACGTCGTCTACCACGAGTTCGCCCACAAGCTCGACATGCTGGACGGGAGCATCGACGGCACGCCGCCGCTCGCGAAGCGGTCGGACTACCGCGAGTGGGCCCGGGTCATGCAGGAGGAGTACGAGATCCTGCGGGGCGGCGCGAAGAAGGGCCGGAAGACGGTCCTCGACCGCTACGGCGCCACGAACGAGGCGGAGTTCTTCGCCGTCGCCGTCGAGGCGTTCTTCGAGAAGCCCCTGAAGATGGAGCGCGTCCAGCCGGAACTCTACGCCCTCTTCGTGAAGCACTTCCGTCAGGACCCGGCCGAGCGCCTGCGCCGCGCGGCGCGGAGGGAGAAGGAGTGAGGACCCGCCCTGCCACGGTTCTCGGACTTCTCTTCCTGGCCGCGTGCGCCACGTCCGAGACATCGGTTCCCGACGTCCCGCCCGTCGTGTCGGTGGAGCGAAACCTCTGGTACGTGCCCGACATCGACGCCGGTGACCGCCGCCGGCTGGATTTGTACGTCCCTGAGGGCGAAGGCCCGTTCCCGGTCCTGCTCTGGATCCACGGCGGCGCCTGGGCGGTGGGGCACCGGAAGGACGAGGAACCCCTGGCGCGACGGTTCGCCGAGCAGGGCATCGCGGTGCTGCTGACCCGCAATCACGGCCACTTTGGCGCGGCGGGGCTCTATTCCCGACTCACCTTGCCCCACGATCTGCTCTGCTTTGTGACCTCGGGCCACCAACTCGCCCTTGCTCCTGGCAAGCCGGTGTACTCGTCGGCAGGCGGATCGCCGATGTCGTTCAGCGCTCCCGCGGGGAGCGAAGACCCGCTGGTGCTCGACTTTGGCGCGATGCACGACCT
>JBDLIY010000583.1:0-2550 GCA_039714635.1 Planctomycetota bacterium | reverse complement strand
GAGCAGGCTTACGCGGCCGAGACGACCGTCCAGCCGGTGGCCGCCCCGGTCGAGGCCTCGGTCGACACCGCGAGCCTCCTCCCGCAGGAGCCGCCGCGCGTCGACGGCTACGAGTTCGAGGCGGTCCACAAGCCCTCTCCGGCGGGCGCGAACGACTTCTTCGACTACATCCAGATCGACGACAGGCACGTCGGCATCGTCATCGCGGACATGCCGACGGCCGGGCCGGCGGGCGCGTTCATCGCGACCACGTTCCGCGCGGTGATGCGCGCGGCGGCGGCCGGCGACGCGTCGCCCGCGTCCGTCCTCGGCAAGGTCAACCGCACGATGGCCGGAGAGCTTTCGCGTGGCGACCACATCACCGCGATGTACACGGTCCTCGACACCGAAAAGGGGATCGTCTCGGTGGCCTCGGCCGGGCACCTGCCGCTCGTCTTCTGGAAGCTCGAGAAGAAGGGCTCGGCCCTGCTCAATCCCGAGGGCATCGCGATCGGCCTCGACAAGGGCCCGGTCTTCGAGAAGACCGTCGTGGACAAGCGGATCAAGCTCGAGCGGGGCGACCGGATCGTGCTCTACACGGACGGTCCGGTGGCGGCGAAGAACATGGAAGGCGAGGAGTTCGGCGAGCAGCGCTTCTACTACACGGTCAGCCGCGAGGCGCCGAAGAACTCCGCCGCCTTCGTCAACTTCGTCGCGAACGAGGTCGACCTGTTCCACGAGGGCGCGATCCAGGAAGACGACATCACGCTCGTCACGGCCCGGAAGCTCTAGGAGAGGTTCCTGGGGGGGGGAAGTCGAACCGATGCCGGACCTCAGCGAGTTCCAGGCGAAGATCCGGGAGCTGTACGGGCCGCGTGACGAGGCCCGGGGGCTCTTCGAGACCTTCGCCTGGCTCGTGGAAGAGATGGGGGAACTCTCGAGAGCACTGCGGCGCCAGGATCGGGAGAACCTGGAGCTGGAGTTTGCCGATGTGGCGGCGTGGCTCGTCTCCGTCGCCAATCTGGCCGGGGTGGACGTGGGGAAAGCGGTGGACGCGATCTACGGCGACGGATGCCCCCGCTGCGGGGGAACGCCGTGCGACTGCCCGATGCGTTGATGCGCCTCCTTCGAATCTGGCTCCCCGTCCTCGCGCTCGTCCTTCTGGCCGCGCCGCCCGTCTCGTCGCGCCCGGAGAAGATCGTCGTCGCCTTCGGCGAGGCCTTCCCCCCCATGGCCTACCGGGAGAACGGCCGTCCCGCCGGCGCGGACGTCGAGATCTGGCGGCGCTGGTCCGAGGAGACGGGGGTCGCGGTCGAGTTCCGCCTGATGCCCTGGCCCGAAGCCATTCCCGCCCTGCTCCGCGGCGATGTCGACGTCGTGGACGGCGTGTCCCGCACGGCGGACCGGGAGGCGGACCTCGACTTCAGCTCCGCCTACGGGGAGCTCCGCTCCTACATCTACCACGACGCGCAGATCGATGGCCCCCTGGACCTGGACGACCTCCGGAGGATCCCCACGGGCGTGCTCGCCGGCACGGATATGGAGGAGTACGTCCGCGGCGCGGCGCGGGAGATCCGCCTGTACCGCAGTCCCACGGAATTGCTGGAGGGCATCCGCCGGGATGAGATCGACGCGTTCGTGTGCGTCGACCTCGTCACCGAGTGGCACCAGAACCGGATCCGGAGCGGAGAAGTGGTCCTCTCCCGGGGTCTCGACGCTCTCAGGTCCAGCCTCCTGCACATGGCCGTGCGGGAAGGCGAGGCGGACCTCCTCGCCCTCGTGAACGAGGGGCTGGCGAAGATCCCGGAGGAGGAACGGCACGAGATCTTCGAGCGGTGGACCGGCGTTTCGATGGGCGTCCCCCCCGACCTCTCGTGGCTCTTCTGGCTGGGTGGCGCGGTCCTGATCGCCGCGGCGCTCCTGTTCACCTGGAACGCCGTGCTCCAGAGGAAGTTCCGCCGCGCGACGCGGGAGATCCGCGAGCAGGAACTCCGTTTCCGGGAGCTCATCGAGTCGACGAGCGACTGGATCTGGGAGGTCGACACCGCGAGCGTCTACACGTACGTCGGCCCCACCGTCCGCGAACTCCTGGGCTACGAGCCGGAGGAGATGCTCGGCCGCACGCCCTACGACCTCATGCCGATAGACGAGGCCAGGCGCGTCCGGCGGATCGTGGCGCCGATGATGGAGCAGGGCCGGCTCATCGAGAACATCGAGAACCGGAACCTGCACAAGGACGGCCGGGCGGTCCTCCTGGAGACGAGCGGCGTCCCGATCCGCGACGGGGAGGGCCGGGTCGTCGGCTACCGCGGCGTGGATCGCGACATCACGGAGCGGAAGTCGCTCGAGGCCCAACTCGCCCACTCCCAGAAGATGGAGGCGATCGGGCAACTGGCCGGCGGCGTCGCGCACGACTTCAACAACCAGCTGCAGGCGATCCTGGGATACACCCACCTGCTGCAGAAGCAGGACCCGCCGTCGGGTGCCGCGAAGTCCCATCTCCAGGAGATCCGTCGCGCCACGGAGCGCTCCGCGGCGCTGACGAAGCAGCTGCTGACCTTCGGCCGGAGA
>JBDLIY010000582.1:0-2555 GCA_039714635.1 Planctomycetota bacterium | reverse complement strand
CCCGTGGTCAGGGCCGCGAGCCCCGCCTTCGACGCGCCGTAGGGCAGGTAACCCCGATATGGCCGCTCCGCGCACCAGTCGGTGATATTGACGATCACGCCCTCGCCGCGCGACTTCATCCCGACGCCGATCGCCTGGGCGAGGAAGAACGGCGCGCGGAGGTTCGCCGCGATGACCTCGTCCCACTGCTCCAGGGTGACACTCCCCAGCGGCGTCCTCGGGAAGATCGAGGCCGAGTTCACGAGGACGTCCACGCCGGAGCCGGCCGCCGCGACGCGCTCGAGGTCGACCGGGTCCGCGAGGTCGGCCCGGACCAGGTCGCACGCGACACCGAGCGCCCGGATCTCCTCCGCCGTGGCCTCCGCGGCGTCCTCGGAGGTCCGGTAGTGGACGACGAGGTCGGTGCCGGCGCGCGCCAGTTCCAGGGCGATCTCGCGGCCCACGCGGACCGCCGCCCCGGTCACCAGGGCCCTCCGGTTCGTGAGCTCCATCAGAATCCTCCGGTCGGACGGGAATGCCGGGGTGAGTGTAGCCGGGAGGGATAGAATTCCGAGGTTCCACTGGGCTGGGAGACTGAACGATGGTGAATGAAACGGGCTTTCGGGCGGACATGAGGCTGTCGGCCGGGGAAGCGGCGAACGAGGTGCTCACGTCCACGAACGTGCGCGTGGAGACGCTGGATCTCTCCGGCGACGCGGGAATCGAGTGGCAGCGCTGCCCCGTGTCCGACCGCGTCTTCGTGGTCACGAAGGGATCGGGCTACGTCTGCCGCGCCCACGGCCGCGACGATGTCTGCGACCCGGTCGCCGCCGGCGACGTCGTCTACCTGAAGCGTCTCGTCTGGCACCGGATCGTCACCGACGACGCCCTCACCGGCGTCCTCGTCACCAGCCCCCCGATGGAAGTCGAGATCCGGCGCTGATCCCCCGGAAACCTGAAACACGGAACGGAAAGATGGACGAACTCGTTCGCAAGATGCTGACCGAACTCGGGGAGGACCCGGAGCGCGAAGGCCTCGTGAAGACGCCCCACCGGGTCGCCGAGGCCATGCGGTTCCTCACCCGCGGCTACGGGCAGAGCCTCGAGGAGATCGTCAACGGCGCCGTCTTCGAGGAAGACTGCGACGAGATGGTCGTCGTCAAGGACATCGAGATCTACAGCCTGTGCGAGCACCACATGCTCCCCTTCCTCGGGAAGGCGCACGTCGCCTACGTCCCGGACGGGAAGATCGTGGGGCTCAGCAAGGTCGCGCGGATCGTCGAGATGTACAGTCGCCGTCTGCAGGTCCAGGAGCGGCTGACGAGCCAGATCGCCAACGCGATCCAGTCGATCATCGAGCCGAAGGGCGTCGGCGTCGTGGTCGAGGCGGCGCACCTCTGCATGATGATGCGCGGCGTGCAGAAGCAGAACTCGAGGGCCGTGACGTCGTGCCTGCTCGGGAAGTTCCGTGACGACCCGCGCACGCGGGCGGAGTTCCTGAACCTGGTGCACTCGCTCGGGTAACTGCAATTCGGGGTCAGACCCCGATTTGCAGTTTTGCGGTCAGTCTTCGGGCACCGTCACCGGCAGCGGCTTCCGGCCGGCGAAGCCCTCCGTCACCTCGTGCCAGTGCTCGATGCTCTCTTCGCCGAGCATCCAGCAGAGGTAGACGCGGCGCTCTTCCAGCTCGGCCGGGAAGTCCACGAGGCCGCGGGAGAGGTCCTTCATCTCGCAGCCGATCTCGCCGAGTTCCTTCACGAACCCGTCGATGTGGTCGGAGAGCGTCTTCATCTCCGTCTTGAGGTGGTTCAGGCGCTCTTCGTGGCTCTCGTCACGGTTGGGCAGGCGGCGAAGGGCCTTGTACTCGTCGGCCATGGTGGCCACGAGCTCGTAGTCCCTCACGATGTCACCGACGATGGTCCGGACCAGGGGGATGGTCCGGTTGGCCTCGTCCGCAGTGAAAACACGACTCGTCACAGGTTCCGCCTCCGCCGTCGATCGTCCGTTCGGAGTATAGCAGTCACCGTCGGCGCGGGGCGCAATTTCGGTTCCGCGTGAGGGTTCGCCCGGGCACCCCAAATCTGTGACGGGTCGACGGGGCGTGATACCTTCGAATCGGGCCCTGAACGGCCCCGTGAAAACCATGGAAGCCCGCTACCACTGTCCCCAGTGCGGTGCCGACCACGTCGTCGGCGAGGCCGAGGAGAAGACCCTCCTCGACTGCTCCCGGTGCGGCTACATCGGGCTCCTCCCCACGGACTGGACGCGGGAAGGCCGGGTGGAACGCTGCCCGATCTGCGGCTGTACCGACCTCTACCGGCAGAAGGACTTCAACCACCGCGTCGCCATCGCGGTGCTGATCGGCGGCGCGCTCCTCGCGATCCCGACGAAGTACGTCTCCCTCGTCCTGGCCGTCGCGCTCGACCTCGTCCTCTACCTGACCGCGCGCGAGGTCCTGACCTGCTACACCTGCCGGACGCAGCTCCGGGGCCACCGGTCGAGCGAGGAGCACGGGCGATTCAGCCCGCGTGTCGACGAGCGGGTGCGGAAGGAGCAGGGAAGGGCCGGACGCCTGA
>JBDLIY010000581.1:0-2558 GCA_039714635.1 Planctomycetota bacterium | reverse complement strand
CGCGTGACCTTTCGATGGTCTCCGTCGGCCTGACCGGCGAGGGCGGCGGGAAGATGGGGGACGCCGTCGACATCCTGATCGACGTCCCCGCGACGATGACGGCGCGGATCCAGGAGGCTCACCTCGTGATCGAGCACACGATCTGCGAAGCCGTGGACGAGGCGTTCGCGGGGTGAGCCCAACATAGGTTATCCGTTGATGGGAAAGGCCCCGCGACACCGCTGGACGTTCGCTCCGCGTTTCCGGGCCCGTTCCTTCGGCTGGCGATCCTCCCCCGCCGTGAAGCGCATTCGGGAGGCGGTGACCGAGATCCGCAGCGCCGCCCGCAAGGACCCGGTCCTCGGCGCAGAGGGGGCGGTACTCCTCCTCGAAAAGATCTCTCCCGCGATCGAGCAGGTCGACGGCTCTTCCGGCTCCATCGGCACGGCGGTGGACCGTGCAATTGAGTCCCTCGTGCCGATCATCGCGGGCGCCCCCGCGGCGGAAGACACTCGGGACGAGTGGCTCGATCGCCTCTGGATGGCGTTCCTTGCCGACAACATGCCCTACCTGGGATGGCTTGGTGAATTCTGGGGGGAACTCTGCGTGACGCCGGAGCGCGCTACGCACTGGGCGGACAACCTGCTCCCCGGGCTGCGCGCGAACTGGGCGCGGTCCGGGATTCGGTATTACCAGGGGACCGACGCCTGTCTCTCCTCCCTCGTCGCGGCCGGCCGGTTCGAGGAGGTCCTCGACGTTCTCGAGCTGGATCCGCATCAGGGCTACACCTACTACGGAGTGCAGGCCCTCGCCGGGCTGGATCGTGTCGATGATGCGCTGGAGTACGCCCAGAGAAAGCGCGGGCCCTTCGGGGCTTCCACATCCCGCAGGTCCGTCGTTGAACTCTGCGAGACGATCCTCCTCGAGGCCGGACGGAACGAGGAGGCCTACGAGCTGCTTGCGCTTGCCGCGAGCTTCCGATCCACCCGCCTCGCAACCTACCGGGCGATCCTGGCGAAGTATCCGGACCGGGACCCGGCGGAAGTTCTGACTGACCTCGTGGCGCGGACCCCGGGGAAGGAGGGAAGCTGGTTCGCGACCGCGAGGCGGCACGGACATCTCGAGCTCGCCCTCGACCTGGCGAGGCGATCCGCCTGCGACCCCCGAACCCTGAGTCGTGCGGCCCGCGATCACCTGCTCTCGGAGCCCGAGTTCGCAATGGAGTGCGGTGTGCTCTCCCTGCACTGGGTCGCGGAGGGAGAGGGATACAAGATCGAGCTGGGGGAGGTTCAGGTCGTCCGCGACATCGTCCTGCAGGCGGCGGAGGCCCTCGGACGGAGTGAGGGGGTGCTCGCCAGGTTTCGCGAGATCGCGCAGCGAGACGTGTCCGAGCGCAAGCTCATGCGGGCGGCCCTCGCGCCTCTGTTCCGCTGACCGCGGTTCTCCGTGGGCTCTCTGTGTCGCATAAGAACAGCGATGGTTGGCAGACCGTATGGCGCGTGGAAGGCCCATGGCGTTACCTTGGCAATACTAGGCAGCGCGACATAACTGAACTTCAGAGGAGGGTCGGTGATAAGCGAACTGATGGGGTCACGGATATCGACCTCATCAGGAAACGGCGCAAGGCATTGCAGGGCAGGTCTTGGGAGAGGGGCGCGAGAAGGTGGCGCGAGGCTAGCGATCCAGACCAGTACAGGGTCAGAAACTTCATCCAGATCGAGGTCTTGCCTCGGTGGGTGGACCTTGACCCCGGGCTCCTTCCCGAGTTCCCGTTGATTCCCCGAGACCCTAAGGATCCGCGTCCTCCGCCGCACCGTCCCGGCGGAAAGGGAAGGTTGGCTCCGCCCTTCCCAGGGGGGGGGGGAGACGACCCCGAACCACCCATCCGTCATGTACCGCCCGTCTTCGGCACTTGGTGGTAGAATGCGCGCTAGTTGGCAATAGGTACAGGCTTATGAGATTGGTTGCTGGCGTCCTAGCGCTCGTGTTCGTCGCACTCTCCCCGAATCCGCTTGCCAGCGCTGAGAGGAAGGCGGACGAGCACGCCCTCTGGCGCGATAAGGCGGTCGCTCGAGCACTCGCCTGGTGCCGACGAGAGCTTCCGAAGTCTGGCATGAAGTGGCGCAAGCTGGACTGCTACTACGTGGATGGTCCGGCCAGCCTCTCCCTGGCAGCAATGAGGCGCCACGGTATGCCGGCGGAGCATCCGGTGGCGCAGGCTTGCCTGGAAGTCCTGCTCGAGACAGACGGAGAGGCCCTGAGCAATTACGAGGCGGGCTGCATCCTGCTTGGGATCCGCGCATCCACCCTAGAGCCGCCCGCTCTGGGCGGGTCGATAACGGAAGGGATCAGAGCCGCTGATCGGCGCAAGCCAGCGGATCGGTTGCGGAAGAACTCAAGCCGTCTCCAACACAGCATCATCGCACAGCGTGAAGTCAATGGCTGGCGCGAGGTCAGCACTCATCCAGACGTGACCCTTCTTGTTACGGCATTCTCGGTTCTTGGCCTCGCTGCTGCGGAGCACGTCGGACAGAACTGCAGCTTGGCAACTTGGAAGGATGTCCGTCAAGCGATGTCGT
>JBDLIY010000580.1:0-2576 GCA_039714635.1 Planctomycetota bacterium | reverse complement strand
TGGGTGGTTACGCGAAGTTCGACCAGCTCCGCCCGTACCACCACCACCGCGCGGCGACGTGTCTCGACTCGCGGATGCTGAAGCTCCAGGACGTGACGAACGCGCGTGTGCAGCTGTGGCTGGACGACGTGTTGCTGGCCGAGAGCCTGTGGAAGCCCGACGTCCCGACGGAGTTCCCGTTCGAGGAGAGCCACGTGATCGTCGGCCCGGACCTGCTCAGTGAGAAGGAGAGCCTGGGCGTCGGCGTGAGGGCCGCGAAGACGCGGTACCGCGTCGGGAGGTATCCGGCGGCGAAATGACGACGGTCGACGAGCGCATGGACGACTTCGAGCGATGGTTGTCGATCGGCCTCGGCCGGGCGATCCGCTGGGTGGACGCGCACGGCGACGCGGAGCACCGCGAATTCCTGTCGCGGACCTGCCTCGTCGAGACGGCGTACGACCACCAGGTGGAAGGCTCCCGCGCCGGGTACATCCACGAACTCCTCACCCGCACGCCCGACCCGGCGTTCTACCGGGATCTCGTCCTCGGGGCGGTCCGGGCCGTCGAGGGCAACGGGTGTGACGACGAGTTCCTCCTCAAGATGGCCTGGCAGTTCACGGACGGCGAGAACGACGAGTTCCGCGAGGTCTTGTACGAGAAGGCGAACTCGGATCTCGATGCCTGGGAACTCGCACTGCAGCAGATCGTGGTCCTCGACGGCATCCCGGGCCTGCTGAAGGTCGCCCGGGAGCGCAGCTCCACCGGCCCCTACCGCGGCTGGTGGCCCGTGGAGGACCTGATCGGGTTCCGGGACGGACGGGACGGCGCCGAAGAGCGCCTCGCCAAAGCCCGACGAGACTGCCCCGAGCTCGACGTCATGCTCGCCGAGGGTCCGGACGAAGAACCGGCGACACGGGCGGAGATCGAACCGGGCATGCCGTGGCCGGAGATCCGCTCCCTCCTCTCGGTCCCGGAGAGTCTGCAACCGTACCAGATGCGGTTCTGGGCCCGCGGCGCTGACGAGGCTGAGTTGACCCTCGCCGCCGAGGAGTTGATCGCGTGCCCCGAGGACGACCCGCGACGGATCCGGCGGCTGATTCAGGCGTTCTCCGACGTGTCGTTTCCGGGCCCCCTCGACCGGATCCTGTCCTGGGCCCGGGGCATCCGCCCGTACCCGGAATCGGCCGGCCGTCCGGAGTCACCGGAGTTCCTCGCGCACTCGGCGGCGAAGGCGCTGGCCCGGACCGTCGGACCCGAGGTCCGGGCGTTCGGCCTGGAACTCGTCGAGCGCGGTCTCCGGTTGGACGTCGCGGCGGAGTGTCTCCGGAGGAACTTCGAAGACGGAGACTGGGAGATCCTCGCCGACCTGGCCCGGCGGAAGCTTGATCCTGACGAGACTCACTGGCTGACGAAGGCGATCGACAGTGCGTTCACCGATTGCGAGGAGCCCGACCCCGAGGCGGTCCCGGCCCTGCTCGCCTGCTACGAGCGCAACCCGTGCTCCTTCTGCCGGGAGATGATCGTCCGCGACCTCGACGCGGCTGACGCGGTCCCCGACTGGATGCGCGAGGAGTGCCGCGACGATGCGTGCGACGAGCTGCGGGACTGGGCGGAGTCGGGGGAGTGGAAGGACTGATCCACGGGGTTCCCCGAACGTGTTCGACGGGGTAGCATTTCCCCCCATCACAGGGGGTGAGACATGCAGGCTGGCCAGGCGCGACTCCTTCTCTTCGTTCTCCTCGTCGCGGGAGGCCTCGGCTTCCTCATGGGCCGCAGCACCGCGCCGGAGCCGGAGGCCGGGCCTGATCCGGTCGATGCGCCGCGTCCCGACCGTCCGGCGCCGCCGGTGGAGCTTCCGCCGGGCTCCCTCGCCGAAGCGCTCGCCGCGATTCAGGTCGAGCGGGTCGAGGGCGGCGACGGGGAGATCACCGGGGTGGTGAAGACACGCGATGGGGAACCGCTGGAAGGAGTGCGCATCATCGCCGCCTCCTGGCGAACCCGGTCCGGCCCCGGCGTCCGGCTCGCTCCCGGCCAGGTTCCTGAAGATCCCGACCTCGAGGAGACGGTCGTCGAACTCATCCGGGACCGGCAGTTCCGCCGGTCGAGCCGTGTGGAGGCCGTGACGGGGCCCGACGGGCGGTTCCGACTGACCGGCATCGCGGACCGGCGGTACGGGGTCCGGGCCTATTGCTCGGGGTACCGCATCCACACGAAGAACGGGAACGCCGGCCCCGGCGATGAAGTGAACTTCGAAGCCCGGCTCGTCGCCGTGCTCTCCCTCCGGGTCCTCTCTCCCGACGGGCAGGAAGCCCCGGGAGCGAGGGTCGAAGCGAAGGACCCGAACGGCGGCAGATCCTCCATCATCTGGAGCGATACGAACCGGACGATGGAGGTTCGACCGGGCCGGTACGTCCTGACCGCGGTCTCGAAGGACAGCGACGCGAAGTCCGATCCCGTCGAGATGAGCACCGGCGGAGGCGAGACGATCGTCCTGCGCCTGAAGACCGTCCCCGGCGTCCGCGGGCGCGTGGTCTTCCCCGAGGGCGGGCAGGTGCGTGGCGCCTGGGTCTACGTGCGGCGCTGGTCGAAGGCTG
>JBDLIY010000579.1:0-2586 GCA_039714635.1 Planctomycetota bacterium | reverse complement strand
ACGACGACGGATCCCGTCGCGGGCATCTCGATCCGCGCCGTCTCGTCGGCGGCGTCCGCGACGACTTCGTGCACCTTGCCCGCGTAGGTGACGAGCAGGCGTACGGGCTTCGCGGGAAGGTCGTGGAAGTCGTGGATCCCTTCGTCCACCCCGAACCCCTGGAACGCGTACTCCAGGTCGGGCGCGATCGCCGTCGTCCGCTCCGGCTCCACCGGTTTCCCCGACGGCCCCACGACGGTGAGTCGAACCCTTCGGCCGGGCCGAAGCGAGACCCGCAGTTCGTCCGGCAGATCGACGATCGGGTACGTAGCGACGAACGGCACGCGGCCGCGCCTCTCGACGACGACCCGGACCTTCTCCTCGCGCAGGCCGGGGATCTCCGCGCGGCCCTCCGCCGTCGTACTCGTGCTGACCGCACCCCGCCCGGTCCAGGCTTCCACCTGCGCCCGCGGGATCGGATTGCCCTCGTGATCGGTGACGACGACGACGAGCGTGCGGTCGACGATGGTCAGCAGGAACTCCTCGTCGCGGACCTCGCGGGGGTCGAGCGTGAGCTCCCTCGTTTCGAGCTCCCGATCCGCAACGGTGTCCCGGACGACGAGCCGGAAGCGCACGCCGGGCCGGATCCCGTTGACCCGGACGACGCCGGTCATCGGCAGGGAGAATAAGAGGCCCGTCGCCTTGTCGGTCTGGTGCGTCGCAACGGGTTTCGAGGTGCCGGTCCGGGGGAAGAGGTACCACGCGAAGGTCTCCGGCCCGTCCATGAGCCTGGCGTCGGCGCGCACCTCGAGGGCCAGGTGGAGGGGCGGCCGGCCGTCGCGCTTCTTCACGCGTACTGTGAGGAGCGTTCCGCCCGGCAGGCGCACCGGGACCGGCTCCGCTGGATCGTCGGGCAACGGGACTTCAACGTGACCGAGGCCGGAGGCGACGACGTGGACCGCCGTGGTCCCTCCGGCGACGGTGAGCCGCGTCCGGCCCCCGGCGTCCGTGGGGGCGCTCGCCCGGGACAGGTCGTCCGCGGGCACAACGACGGCTCCGGTGACCGGCCGGCTTTCCGGCCCGGCGACCTCGAACGCGAACGTTCGGGGGGCGCGCATGACGATCCGTCCCACGTCGACGTTGCCGGGCCGCGGGGGCGTCGGCACGAGTTCGAGAACCTCTCGCCTCGTTCCGTCGGGGGTGGTCGCTACGATCCGGACGGACTCGATCGGCGTTCTTCCGACCGACGCGCGCGCCTCGAACCGGCCGTCGGGCCCGGTGGCCACGCGGTGGCTGCCGCCCCCGCCCTGTCTGGCCCGGTACGAGCACAGCACCCGCGCTCCTTCCATCGGCTTCCCGTCGGTGTCGACCACGATCCCCCGGATCCCCGGATGGCGCAGGGCCCGGAGCGCGAGATCGGTGGCCGGCGCGGTGAGCTTCACATTGTTCTTCCCCGCCGGCTCGATGAAGGTGACGTCCCAGCCGGCGAAGAGGGAAACGTGCGCCCCCGGGGCCAGCCCGGAGAACCGGAACGCGCCCCGCGAGTCGGTCACGACGGACAGGTTGCCGACGCGGGGGTCGTGCGAGGAGAGCCAGAGTTCCACGCCCGCCGCCGGCGCTTCACCGAAGAGCAGCTTCCCGGAGATGACCGAGCCCTCCGCGAGTTCGACGACGACCTCGGTCCCGGCGATGGCGTCGATGTGACGTCGCTCGCGAACGGCCCCGGGCGCGGTGACATGCACGACGGCGGCGCCACCGGTGGCGCGCAGGACCGCGGTCCCGGCCTCGTCCGCGAGAGCGTCTCCCAACGTCTTCACTTCGCCACCGAGGAGCCTCACCTTCGCCCCGGTGGCGGGCGTCCCGTCGAAGTGACGTACGACGACCCGGAATGCCTCATCGGCGGGGATCCCCCCGGACGTTCCGGAGGCCCCTGAGGCGTTCTCTTCTCCGGTGGCCGCGTCGGGGACGTCCCCGTCGGCGACGACGGGCGGCTCTCCGCTCCCGCCGTGCGGCGCGGGGCCGGGGTTGACGAGGTCCGGGTAGAGGGTGGAGACGGCGACGGCGGCCAGGACGGCCGCGAACACGGTGACGACGAGGATCTTCTTGGCCATGAGGGCACCTCCCGCGACGAGCGTGGCGGCCCCGGTGGCCGCGCCGGTGGTGGCGGCGGCGGCGACCGGGTCTTCGGGTCGGGCGACGCGGATGAGGAGCGGGAGCCACGCGTGGCGGCCTCCGTAGCGGCCGTCGAGTCGGTCCCGGAGCATCTCGAGGGCGCGGCGGAGGCGGGTCTTCACGGTCGCCTCCGGCGCCTCGGTCCGGGCCGCGGTCTCGGCGGTCGAGAGGCCGTCGAAGTAGCGGAGCACCACGACGGTCCGGTAGGGCTCGGGCAGCGCGCGGACGGAGTCGGTCAGGGCCGTCTCCGTCTCCAGGCGCTCCGCCGTCTCCTCCGGGGAGGCCGGCGCGACGGACGCGGGCGGCTTGTCCTCCCGCCGCCGCCGCCGCGACTCCGCACGGATCCACTTCCGCGCGAGGTTGCGTGTGACGCCCCGAAGCCACTTCCCGGTGTCGCGGACGGGGACCGTCCCGCCCCGGAGGGCGGCGAGGAAA
>JBDLIY010000578.1:0-2586 GCA_039714635.1 Planctomycetota bacterium | reverse complement strand
GTCGCTTTCCCGCTCCACCTGCTGGAGGGTGGTCGACGCCGCTTCGGCGATCCGCTCCGCGACGTCGGCCGGTGTGGCGTCCTTCACGACGAAGAGCGCCTTCGTGTAGGTGAGGAGACCCGAGCAAAGGGCCTCCCGGACCTCCGGCAGGAGATCCATCCGTCGCTCGAGCCAGATCCGCTGGCGGGCAGAGCTGGGGCTGAGACCGAGTCGATCCCGGACGTATTCCTCCCAGGAGTCGTAGCCCAACTCGGCCCAGGCACGAATGCGGC
Source organism: Planctomycetota bacterium (assembly GCA_039714635.1). Lineage (GTDB taxonomy): Bacteria > Planctomycetota > JAJSAM01 > JAJSAM01 > JAJSAM01 > JBDLIY01. Next base: position 2,314 of record JBDLIY010000578.1, on the reverse strand, counting down.
GGAGCTTGCGGAGCACCGGTCCGAACGAGGAATCGAATGACAACCGGACTCCCATCAACTCCACGGCCCGTAGATCCAGCACCCGGGGATCCGCCGGCAGACGAGAGGCCGGCGCAGGTTCGAACGTCTCCGCCGCCATCGCCGGCGGCGAGACGTCCTCCTTCTTTCCTCCGGCTGCAGTTTCGAGGACCACCGAGTCTTCCACCCACTCCGGATGCCCGCCGATCCACTCCATCGCGATCGTCTCCATCGCCTTCCACTTCGCCGCCATCTCTCCGAGGATGAACCGCGCCGTGCGGATCCCGTCCTCCAGCCGGTCCTGCTGCTCCGGGGTCATGCGGATCATCAGGGACTCCACGTCGAACGGCTCCTCCGGCGGCGAACCTCCTCCGTCGACGATCCGCTGTCGGAGGTCCTTCTCGGTCATGGAGGAGGCGGCGACCGTCCAGCCGGTTTCGTTCTCCCCGACGGCGACGCCCATGACGATGAGCGCCTTGCGCATGGAGACGGCCCCGGCCGCGACTGCGCTCCGCAGGACCGCTCGGTCGCGCAGTCCCCGCGCGAGGCTCGTGAACTGGCGCAGTGTCCGCGGCGGCAGCCCGAGCCGCTCGCGGCCGTAATCGCTGAGCTTCGCGTAGCCGATACGGAGGAGCCTGTCTCCCTCGGCCAGCGCCACGAGCGTCTCGCCCAGCTCGAGGTCGACGGCGCTGCGGCGTCGGAGGATCCGGACGGCTTCGCGATCGAGGTCGCGGGCGAGGCTGGTGCCGGCTCTGGCTCTGGTCTTTGGCTTCGTCGCTATCATGCGAACGGCATGCTAGCAGGTGGGGGTGACAACCTTCGGCGGCCCCGGCGCGATTTCCAAAAAAAAGTTCGGTGACGGCCGTCGGGCGTCAGGGAGTCCCGCCGTCGGACGGGTCGGGCCGGAGCGATCGCGGTGAAACGGTCCTGACACCGTTTGATGCGTCAGCTGCGTCCGAACCGCCACCCGGCAATGGCCGGCGAGGGGCCGTCCGTTCTGGATCCACCGGCCCGCGCGGGGCGTGAAGGCCCTTGTGGGTCTAGACCCATAAGCCCGGTCGGAGCCCGGCCCGGGACGCAAAACTCGCTCGTCTGAGCTGAGTGGAAAACCGACGCCTGTCAGCGATGTTCCGGAAGAGGTCGCGGCCTTCCTCCGGGGCCTCTACTTCCCCCGGTCCTTCGACTCCATGACCGCCTCGTACTGCTGCGCGCTCAAGAGCTTCCGGAGTTCGCCGTGCAGCTCCCGGGAGAGGTCCTCCATCTCCGTCCGGCGCTGCACCTGCTGCTCCGGCGTCGCCTGCTCCCAACCCGCCTTCAGAGTCGCCAGGCGCTCCCTTCGATAGACCAGCAGCTTCGCGAACTCGTCGACCTGGTAATCCGTCAGGCCCAACTCCTTCTGCTTCTGAAGGAGCCAGTCACGCTCCTTCTTCCGCGTCTCCTTCTCGACCCACCGCGCCTTCTCCTCCTGCCGCTCCCGGGCGATCTTCGCGATCGTCTCTTCGACCTTCTTCTCGATCCGTTCCTCGGTGATGGCCGGTGCCGGCGCTTCGGAGGGCGCGGTCGCGCCGGGAACGGAGCCGGACTTGCCCGCCGACGGGAGCGGGGGCAAGGCGGAAGGCACGACGCCGGCGTCGCGGAGGACGCGCAACTCCTCCGCCAGGCGCTCCACCTGCCCGGAGAGGTCGTCCACGCGGGCCCCGAGCGCCGCGAGCTCCGGCGGGGGGGCCGTCGATGGCACCGGCGCCGGGAACAGCTCCCGGGCCGCCACCGCCCCGATCAGTCCTGCTCCCAGGAAGCCGAAGACGATCAGGGCGGTCTTCACGGCGTCTCTCCCAGTGTCCCGGGGCCGAAGTTCGGCCTCACACCAAGAGCGCCGATTCGCCCGACCGGCAAGGAGCGAGGAGGGCGCAACCTTGCTGGTTTCAACCGACGAGCCTTCGCGAAGCTCCGAGGTGCTCTGCACCTCGGGAGCACTCCTCCAGCGGAGGAGTGCGTTCGCTGAGCGCAGGAGGGCGGGATGAAGCCTTGGCCGACCTCCGCGGCTTTGCCGCGGGAGCAGGCTCCGGGGGAGCCTGCGATCGGTCGGCCCTCGACTGTCGACGAACTTCGGTCCCTGGACACTAGCGCACGGTCCCCGGCCAGGTGCCCGGGCCCTTGATCTCGACGTAGCTCTTCTGGATCAGCTGGAGCGCGTACTCGGGGTTATGGATGCCCCGGGAAGCGTCGAAGCTCACCCAGTTGTAGTTGAACATCGCCCGGAGGATCGCCGCGTCCGCCGTGGCGTCGAGGGCGCTCG
>JBDLIY010000577.1:0-2593 GCA_039714635.1 Planctomycetota bacterium | reverse complement strand
AGCTCTGCAAGGAGATGGGCGTCTGACCTGCAAATCGGGGTCAGACCCCGATTTGCAGTTTCTGACAGAAGGCCCCGCCGTCCGCGCGATGGCGGGGCCTTTTTCGTTTCCCCGGTCGCGCCCCGCCGCCTGACGCTGGACAAACGGCCGGTCGTGGGCTTTCATTTCGGCATGAAAGGTACGATCACGACCGGCCTGCTGGCCCTGCTCCTTCTCGGTGCCTGCCAGACGGACGCCGACACCGACCGTTCCGCCCGTCACGCGGACGAGGCGATCTATGACCTGGCCTGGAAGCACCGCCTGATGGTGCTCTTCTCACCGTCCGAGGACGATGCGCGCCTGAAACGTCAGATCGAGATCATGGAGGCGGACAAGAAGGGTTTCGCGGACCGCGGCCTGGTGTTGATCAAGGCGATCGGCGAGGAGGCCACGATCGTCTTCCCGCACACGGAGAAGTTCGCCAGCGGCTCGGGCGCGGATCTCCGGGGCAAGCTGGGGACGGAGCCGACGGAGTTCGCGGTCGTCGTCGTGGAGAAGAACGTGACGGCGGCCCACCGCTGGTCGAAGCCGGTGGACGCGAAGACGCTCTTCAAGGCGCTCGACGAACAGGAACGGTAGTACCGTATCAGTCGAGATCCGGGCGGGCTCGCTTCCATTTTCCGCGGGCGAACCACAGCGCCAGGAAGATGCCCTTCAGGACCGCGCTGCCCGTGATCGTCCACCAGATGCCCAGCGGGCCCAGTCCGGCGGGGATCGCCAGCGCCCACGCGACCGGGACGCGCGCCACCGTCAGCGGGATGTCGATCAACGACGGGGGGACCGTGTCACCCGCGCCCGTGAACGACTGGGCCATCACCACGTCCACCGCCGAGAAGACCATCGCGATCGAGACGACCCGGAGGTAGGCCGCGCCCCAGGACGCCGTCTCCGCGTCCGCCGCGAAGACGTCGATGACCTCCCTCGGCCACGCCGCGAAGACGAGCGTGAAGAACAACGCGCCCGGCACCGCCATCAGGACCGTCGTCCACGCGCCCTTCGCCGCGCGGTCCGGCTTCCCCGCGCCGAGGTTCTGGCCGACCATCGGCCCCGCGGCCATCGCGAAACCGACGAAGACGAACCAGCAGAAGCCCTCCATCCGGATCGCCACGCCGAGGCCGTTCTGCACGGTCGTCCCGAAGTCCGCCGCGATCCCCGAGATGAACTGGTAGATGATCCCGAAGAGCAGCGTCCGGAGCGCGATGGGGGCGGACACCTTCGCGATCTTCTCCCAGAGCGCGGTGTCGAAAAACCTCCCCGACCGCCGGGCGAGGCGGAGACCCACCCGCCCCCGCTTCAGCCACCACAGGCCGAGGACGGCGGCCGTCAGGCGCGACAGCACCGTGGAGATCGCGATCCCCGCGATGCCGGCGTCGAGCCACCAGACCGCGATCGCGTTCCCGACCAGGTTCACGGCGACGGCCGCGATCTGCAGGATGAGCGGCGTGCGCGTGTCGCCGCGGCCCCGGTAGATCATGTCGAGCACGGGCGGGAGGAAGATCGCCGGCATGCCGACGAACACGATCCGCAGGTAGATCGTGGACTCGCGCGTCACCTCCGGCGCCATCTTCATCAGGACCGCGACGAGGGGCGCGGTGAACCAGCCCGCGACGGCGATGATCACGGAGAGGACGAGGGCGAAGAGGACGCCCTGCCGGGCCGCGCGGTCCGCGCCCTCCTCGTTCCCCGCGCCGGTGCGGCGGGATACGAGGGCGAGGGTTCCGATCGCGGAGAGCTGGATGATTCCGAAGACGGAAATCAGCGTGAAGAGGTTGTTGGAGACCGCGGTCTGGGCGAAGGTGCCCACGTACTTCGAGAAGTAGATGTCGTTCAGGCCGTACAGGTTGTGGATCACCGTCGAGAGAATCGACGGCACGGCCAGCGCGAAGACGTGGCGCGGGATGGATCCTTCCGTCAGGTTTCTCTCCGCCCGGACGGTCATGGCGGGGGAGAGTAGCAGCCGCCGGTGACGGCGGAAGATGAATCAGACATGGGGATCGGGTATGGATGGGCGCCGGAAGCTGTTCCTGAGCCTGATGCTCGGTGTGGCGGTCCTCCATGCCGGCGCGCTCACCGGCGGCTTCGTCTGGGACGACCACACGATCATCGAGGCGAACCCGGACGTGCGGTCGCTCGCCAGCGTCCCCGAGATGTTCACCCGGAACTACTTCGACGACCGGGCGGACTCCGAACTCTTCCGGCCCCTCGTGAACGTCACCCTCGCCCTCGACACCGCGCTCGGTGGCGGCGAGCCGCGGCCGCTGGTCTTCCACATCACGAACCTGCTGCTCCACCTCGCCGCCGGCCTGCTGCTCTACGGGCTCTTCCTGCGGCTGGCGCTGCCCGCCGGCGTGGCGGAGGTCGCGGCGCTGATCTTCCTCGTCCACCCGGCGTCGGCGGAGCCGGTGGCCTGGATCGTAGGTCGGGGCGATCTCCTCGCCGCCGTCCTCGGCTTCGCGACGATCCATCTCCACCTCTCCGGCCGCCGCCGGCCGTGGCTCCACGGGCTCGCCGTCCTCGTCTGGCTGCTCGCCCTGTTCGGGAAGCTCGCCGCCGC
>JBDLIY010000576.1:0-2594 GCA_039714635.1 Planctomycetota bacterium | reverse complement strand
GAGTCGCAGCAGCCTCCCTTCCTCCGCAGCCTCGAGAAGAAACCCCAGAACAAGACTGTCTCCACGATCCTCACGAGCACGAGCAAGGGCGGTGAGGGCTACAACGGCATCGCGTTCCAGGACAAGGAGGGCGAAGAGGGGCTCGAGTTGCGCGCGGAGCGCGACATGTACATCCACGTCCTGAAGGACCGCCGCGAGATCATCGACGAGGAGCGGCACCTCATCGTGCGGGGCAACCAGCGGGACCACGTCGAGAAGAGCCGCCACGAAATCGTGGACAAGAGCCACTCCGAGTCGATCGGCGGCGACCGGAACCTCTTCGTCGGCGGCAAGGAGGCGAAGAAGGTCGACGCGAGCCAGTCGCTGACGGTGGGCGCGGACCGCCTCGCGTCGATCTCGGGGGCCCACACCGAAGACGCCGGGACCTATTCACTCTCGGCCGGCGAGGTGACGATCAAGGGCACCAGCAAGATCACGCTCCAGTGCGGCGGCTCCACCCTCGAGGTCGGCCCGGGCTCCGTGAAGATCACGTCCCCGAAGCTGGAGTATTCGGGAGCGAAGTTCGACTGCACCGCGGGTGCGACGGCCATCACGTCGAGCATGATCGACCTCACCGCCCCCATGGTGAAGGCCGCCGGCATGGTGCAAGGCGCGACCTTCATGGCGAGTGCCGCCGTGATCAGCCCGAGCTACACGCCCGGCGCGGGGAACGTCCTGTGATGGCGCCTCCCGCGACGAGCGTCCGCGCCGACCTCTCGGCCCGCTCCCCGGCCGTTCGCGCCCGCGCCCTCGCGGCGCTCCTCGAGGACCCCGATGCCGCCGGCCGGTGCGTCCGGGAAGTGGGCGAGCGCATCCGGGACGACGACGTCGGCCTCCGCCACACCGCGGCCGTCGTCCTCTCGAAGACCGGCCGGGACGGCGTCGACGGCCTGATCCGCGGCCTCTCGCCCCGGCAGCCGGGCTCCGTCCGCATTCAGGCCGCCGCCGGCCTGGGGTCGATCGGCCCGGAGGCGGAGGACGCCGTCGACGCCCTCGGCGCCTGCCTGTTCGCGAAGGAGGACGATCTTCGCTGGCATGCTTCCCGGGCGCTGGGCCGGATCGGGGAGCCCTCGGTGGAGCCCGTCCTGCGCCTCCTCGACGTCATGGAGACGCCCCCGCCGCGCGTGGCCGCCTGCGACGCCCTCGGTGAGGTGGGCCCGCCGGCGAAGAACGCCGTCAAGGCGCTGAAGCGGCTGTCGAAGGCGGACGAACCGTCGGTCCGCTTCGCGGCCCTCTCCGCGCTCGCGCTGATCACGGAGGGCAAGAAGAAGTACATCGCCCCCCTGATCGTGCAGTCGAAGCACGAGGACCCGGAGGTGCGGCGGGACGCGCTCGTCCGCATCGGCCGGCAGCGGTCGCACGGGCACTGCGCGGTGAAGCGGGTCGTCGAACTCCTCGGGGACGAAGAGCCGGAGGTCCGGGCCGAGGCCGCCTACACGATGGGGAGGATCGAGGCCGAGCCGGCGAAGTACACCGAGGCCCTGGTGCCGCTCCTGCGGGACCCGGTCCGCGACGTCCGCCTCGCGGCGGGGGCCGCGCTCTCCGCGTTCGGGCCCCCGGCCGAATCCGCGCTCCCCGAGCTCGAGGCGCGGCTTTCGGATCCCGACGAGGGCGTGCGGAGCGTCGCGCGCGCGGCCGTGCAGAGCATCGGAGGTGAGTGATGGGCAAACCGGTCGAACCATCCGAACCGGAAGAGGCCGAGGACTTCGAGCCCGGAGAGGCCGGCGAGATCTCGTCCGTCGAGAACCGGGAAGCGCAGGAGGAGGAGTACGAGGAGGACGAGACCGAGACGGGCTGGCTCGAGATCCGCCTCGTGGACATGGCGGACGAGCCGGTCCCCGGCGAGCGGTTCAAGCTCCGCCTCGAGAACGGGATGGTCTTCAACGGCACCCTCGATCCCGAGGGCGTCGCCCGGATCGAGTACATCCCGGAGGGAACGCACACCCTGATCTTCCCCCGGTACGACCAGGAGGCGATCGAGGAGGCATGAGGAGGTCGGGCTGATGTCGGGCACGGAAATCGAAGTCGCCGAAGGCGAGAGCATCCCCAGCATCGCGAGGGACCGGGGCTTCTTCTGGAGAACGATCTGGGAGCACCCGGAAAACGCCGCCCTGAAGGAGGAGCGGGAGAGTCCGAACGTCCTCTTCCGCGGCGACCGCGTGTTCGTGCCGGACAAGGAGATGAAGGAGTTCCCCTGCGCGACCGGCGAGCGCCACGACTTCAAGCTCAAGGGCGATCCGGTCAAGTTCGTCCTGCAGTTGAAGAAGCTGGGCCGCCCGCGCAAGGACGAACCCTACGTCCTGGTGATCGACGGCGTCCCGACGGAGGGGACGACGGACGGGGACGGGAAGCTGGAGGCCTGGATGCCGGGCAACGTCCAGACCGCGGAGCTGAGACTCAACGACGGGCAGGAGGTGCGCCAGCTTCGGATCTCCCGCCTCGATCCCGTCGAGACGACGGCGGGGGCGCAGCAGCGGCTGAACAACCTCGGCTTCGCCTGCGGCACCGAGAGCGGTGAACTGACGTCGCGGACACAGCGGGCGCTGCGCAGCTTC
>JBDLIY010000575.1:0-2597 GCA_039714635.1 Planctomycetota bacterium | reverse complement strand
TGGTCGGCGATCTGGCGGTAGACGGGCGTCTTCGATCCGTCGTCGATGGTCAGCTTCACGGTCGCACGTCCTTTCTGTACCCCATGTAGGATACAGACTCTGGACGATCGAGGGAAGCGGGTTCCGGGGCCGGCGCGCTGCCACCGACTTCCGGCTTGGACTCCCGGCTTGGATGCCGGCCGATGGAGCCAATAATGGTGACGATCAGACCGATCTGAATTCGAGGGAGCCATCCATGTCCGGGGAGACACCACAGCAGGAGTGGCGGAGGAAGACCCTCCGGTACGTGTCCGAGCCACGCCTGGATCGAGAAGGGCATCCGGGACGGGTGGGACGCCGCCGGGTTCCTCTCCATCTTCGAGTTGGATGCGGGGGAACAGGCTCCCCACCAGATCGGTCGGGGCGGCCAGTTGGAGTCACGGCGCTGGACCTTCTGGAAGGACGAGCCGAGGCCGCTGATGTGGTGACCCGACCGGGCATGTTCCCCATTCACGAGAAGGTGACGATCGGAATGCGCTCGTTGTTTCCGCATTCAACACGTGGGAAAAACAGGGTAGTATTTCCCACAATCAACGAGCCGAGATCATGATGCAATCCATACAAAAACAAGTAGTTGCGAGGATCTACGGAAAGAGGAGGGGTTGGGTCTTCACTCCGAGCCGATTCCTGGACCTCGGGCCGAGAAAGTCCATCGACATGGCCCTGAGCCGCCTCAGGAATGCCGGGTCCATTCGGCGCCTCGCGCGCGGACTCTACGACTACCCGAGGAAGCACCCGAAGCTCGGCCTCCTGAGCCCCGAGCCCAAGGCCATCGCACGAGCCATCAGCGAGAAGGACGGCAGCCGGCTCCAGCCCTCCGGAGCCTATGCCGTGAACCTCCTCGGGCTTTCCCAGCAGGTCCCGGCCAAGATCGTCTATCTCACCGACGGCCCGGAGAAGACCGTGGAGGTAGGGAAGCAGCGAATCCAACTCCGCCGCACCACGACGAGAAACATGGCGACGGCCGGAACCAGATCCGGACTCGTGATTCAGGCGTTCCGCTATCTGGGGAAAAGGGCCATCACCCCCGACCACATCTCTACACTGCGTCGTACTCTGTCGCTGGTGGACCGGAAGCGGCTCTGGAAAGACCGTGTCTATGCTCCCGCCTGGATGCACCACTACTTCGACGAGATCCAGCAGGGCCTTCCCGGAGACTGAGCTCTGGACACCTTCGCATGCCTGCCGCCCGTGGAACGCGAACCCTACCAGGTCGAAGCCGCAGCTCGGACGGGGCTTCCACCGAACATCATCGAGAAGGACTTCTGGGTGTGCTGGATCTTGAAACGGCTCTACGATCCGCGGATCATCTCTCCCTGCCCTCGTGGGGCAGACCGTCCCCGCCGCGCGGGACGCCGAGATTGCCGCGGCCTGACGCCTTGGTTACACTAAGTGCAACCGAGGAGAACCGACGTGAAGAAGACGACGATCGGAGTCAAGATCGGCGAGGAGGTCCGCGCTCGCCTCCGGGCGCTCGCCGAAGCGAAGAACCGGACGCCCCACTGGGTCGTGAAGGAAGCCATCTCCGAGTACCTGAATCGCGAGGAAGCAAGGGAGCAGGAGCGCGTCGAGGACGAGGCGCGCTGGGAGCGTTACGCGCTGACCGGCGAGGCGGTCCCCCATGAGAAGGTGCGCGAGTGGCTCGAGGCCCTCGCCGACGGCGAAGACGCGCGATGCCCCTCCCCATGACCATGCTGACGTGGCTCCCCCAGGCGCTCGAGGACCTGGAGCGCCTTCACCGGTTCCTGGTCGAACTGAGTCCGGACGCGGCGGCCCGGGCCGCCCGGGCGATCCTCGCCGGGGCCGAAGCGCTGATCGAACATCCATACCAGGGCCGCCCTCTGGACGGCGGTCGCCGCGAGTGGTTCATCCCGTACGGAGTCGGCGCCTACGTCCTCCGGTACCGAATCGATCCCGGGGGCACGGTGGTCGTGATCCGCGTCTGGCACAGCCGGGAGGACCGGAGCCAAAACTGCTAATCGGGGTCTGACCCCGATTAGCAGATTGAGGCTGCTCCGGTCCTAGAACACCGACTTGGCGAACTCCCGGTTCAGCATCGAGATGTTCCGGACACTGATCTCCTTCGGGCAGGCGGCCTCGCACTCCGACTCGTTCGTGCAGTTGCCGAAGCCCAGGCGGTCGTGCGCCAGGATCATCCGCATCGCGCGCTCCTTCCGCTCGGGGTGGCCCTGCGGGAGATACGCGAGCTGACTGACCTTCGCCGAAGTGAACAGCATCGCCGCCGCGTTCTTGCACGCCGCCACGCAGGCGCCGCAGCCGATGCAGGCCGCCGCGTCCATCGCCAGCTCGGCGTGTTTCTTCGCGATCGGCACCGCGTGCGCGTCCGGCGCCTGGCCCGTCGACACCGTCACGTAGCCGCCGGCCATGATGATCTGGTCGAGCGCGCGACGGTCCACCACCAGGTCCTTCACCACCGGGAACGCCTTCGCCTTCCACGGCTCGATGACGATCGAGTCACCGTCCTTGAAGTGACGCATGTGGAGCTGGCAGAGCGTGATCCCCTTGTCGGGACCGTGCGCCTGGCCGTTCACGACGCA
>JBDLIY010000574.1:0-2598 GCA_039714635.1 Planctomycetota bacterium | reverse complement strand
TCGAGCAACCGCAGCGCCACCGGGTGCAGCCGGCGGGGCTCGAGGATGAGGCGGACCTTCCCATCCTCCGGGCCGACGGTGCCCCGGGCCTCCCACCGGCGATCGGGGGAGATCACGGTGAGCTCCACGGCAGCGCCGGTCGGGATCTCACACTTCCCGCGGAAGCGGCTCTCCGCGTCCCGCTCGAGCTTCAGGCGCTCTCCCTCGGGTACCGGGTCGACGGTGAACTCCCGTTCCGCCGAGAGGGCCTCCGGAACGACGAGTTCCACCGCGACGAAGCGGTTGCGCCGCGCGGTGTACCGGACCTCGAGCACGCCCGCGGGCACCGTCTCCCAGTCCGTCGTGTGGCCCTCGACGTCGAAGGTGATCCTCGTCTCCTTCTCCGGCAGGCGGAGCCGGACCACGCCCTTTCCGTCGGTCACCATGCGCTCGCCCGGATACCAGGGCTGGTAGCGGACCCGCTGGTCGGCCAGGGGACGCCCCTCCCCATCGACGATCTGCACGGCGACCTCGCGGCACGGACTCACCGTGAGCACGAACACCTCTCGCCCGTCCTTCGTCCGGGTGAAGCAGTCGTCGCAGTTGTCGTCGTCGATCTCCCCCACCCACGGCCCGGTGGCCTCGACCGTCGCGTCCCAGCCCCAGCGGTCGGGTTCGAACCGGATCCCCAGAGTCACCACGCCGCGCGCGTCGGAGACGACCTCCGTCTCCTCGAACTCCGTGGCGGGAGAGCAGACGAGCCTCACACCGGCCTGTGGATTGCCCCGGTCGTCGAGGACGACGAGGGGGACCCGGAGGTAGCGCCAGGCGGGCACTTCGAACACGACGTCCTCGCCCCCGGCGTCCCGGATCCGCCGCGCGAGTTCCGGCCCAGGCACGGCGAGGTTCACGTACTCGTCAAAGGGCGACGCGTCGAAGAACGCCTTGTCAGAGATGGTGAACCGGATGCTGACACTCTCGTCGTCGAGGTTGTCGACGGTGGGGAGTTCGCCGGTGACGTCGGCCTCCCCCGCTTCGTTCGTCTCCGCGCTCCCGATCCCGCTTCCGGAGTGCCCGCGACCGCGAGTCACGACCTGCGCGAGTTGCACCCTCACGCCCTTCCGCCGGATGCGGTTCCCCTCCCGGTCCACCAGGCGCGCCAGTACTCGGGCCTGTTTCCCCAGCCGGACCTCCCGCTCCGGGAGATCGCCGTCACCGGTGACCTCGATCCCGATCACCTGCCCCGACAGCGCGCCGGACCGGAATCGGACGGAGTGCGTGCCCTCCTCCATCCAGATCTCCACCACGGGCAAAGCGGCGTCGAGCGTGACCTCCCACTCCGAGGTCCGGTGCCAGCGGTCGGACCGGCTCTCGTGGAAGACGGTGATCTTCTCCGGCAGGTCGCCACCCTCCGGCGGCGCCAGCACGAGGCGGCAGGTCCCGCCCCGGTTGCGGCGAACCGGGAGGTCCCGGCGGAAGACCTCGCCCGTTCGCTCGAACCGGAACGCGAGGCCCTTCTCCACGGCGTCCGTGCGACTGCGGGCCGCGGGGTCGAAGTGCTCGTCCGGCGGCTTGTCGAGCGCCTCCGCCCGCCGCGTCGTCTCCACGTAGGGCCAGACGAAGGTCTCCGGGGGGATGCCGGCGAACCGGTAGCTCCCGTCCTCGCCGGACTTCGTGCGCCAATCGCCGTGGCCGCGCATCTCGAAGGCGAGCTTCACCGTCACTCCCGCGACGGGCTGCCCCGAGTCCCGGTCCACCACGCGTCCCTCGGCGACGCAGGCATCGGTGAGGACGAGGACCACCTCCCGGGCGCCGTCTTCGAGATGGAGCCAGTCGCTGCACCCGTGCCCCTTCGAGAGGGCGATGAGGTGGCGGCGGTCCGGGTCCGCCTTCAACCGGAACCGCCCGTCGGACCAGACCGTGAGGGTCCGGTAGCTCCCGGCGTCGAGGGCCGGCGACTTGCAGACCCGGACCTCGGCCCCGGCGACCGGTTCTCCGGCCTCGTCCACGACCCGCCCGTAGAGCGGCAGCCCCCCCGGCACGAGGTCCAGCGTGACGCGGACGAGCGTCTCCGACTCCGGCATCGTCACGGTCTTCTCGGCGGCGGTGAAGCCGGGGCAGATGGCGCTCAGGCGCACCTCCTGTCCCGCGCGGAGCGGGACGGGACAGCGGACCATCGAGTCCCGGAGCGGGAGCGGAATCCGCATCGGCTTCTTCATGCCGAGGTCGAAGGAGAGATGGGGCTCGGCCTGCGGCGGCGACTCGAACCGGACGGAGACGAGCAGGCCCCGCGCCGGCGGCGTGGGGACCGTGAAGTCGAGGTGCTTCTCCTCGCCCATCCGCTCGAAGGTGACGACCTGCTGAGTTTCCCGGCTCGACGGGAGCCCGACCTTGTACTCCCGGCCGGGCCAGAGGCGGTCGATGCGGTAGCGCCCCTCGACGTCGGCGAAGGCGATGAGGTCGTCGTCCCCCGGCCACACGGCCGCGCCGGGCACGGGGTCGCCGTTCCCGTCGCGGATCGTCCCCGTCACGACGCAGCCGTCCGAGAGCCGGATCGTCACGCCCCGCGGATCCCAGTTCGCCGGTCCCCCTACCCCGGCTCGCGCCACCGCGAACAGC
>JBDLIY010000573.1:0-2606 GCA_039714635.1 Planctomycetota bacterium | reverse complement strand
AAGGAAGAGAGTCTCCGGCCGGCGACCGCGAACCCCGCCGCGGCCACCGCGTTGAGGACCACGACCCCGCACCACGCGGCGTAGTGGCTCACCCGGAATCCCAGGCAGTAGAAGAGCTCGAAGTTCGTGACGAAAAGCAGCAACAGCGCCGCACCGCACCGGGCCCCTTCACCGACGCGGGGCTCCATCCGCTGCCACGTTCCCCACGCGAACGCGGCGGCCGAGACGAGGGCCACCGTGCCCCAGGGGAGCGACAGGAAGAACGTCCGGTCGTGGTTCGTGCCGTCCGAGTACAGAACCGCCGACATCACCACACCGGTGAACAACAGGAGGAGACTGCCGGCGCGCCAGAGCGGCTCCTTTTCCCGCAGGCCGGCGAAGAGCACCGCGAGCGAGCCCGCCGCCCAGAGCAGCGCGAGACCGGACCGGGACTCGTCGGGGCCGATCTCCGCGAGTCGGGAGCCGAGGTCGGCGGACAGGACCAGCAGCGCGAGGACCGCGCCGACGAAGCCCGGCACCGCCCCGTCGTGGTTCGTGACCGGGCGGAAGCCATCGGGCCTCCGCCGCGTCCGCTCGCCTTGCCAGATCCAGGACAGGGCGACGAGGAGGCCGACCGCGAACCGCGTGTTGAAAAAGTGCAGGAACGCCTCCGGCCGCGCCGTCTGATGGGAGATGAAGCCCGTCCCCGTGGCCAGCACGAGCAGGGCGAGGGAGGCGCCTCGCCAGGCCGCGCTGCGGAAGCGCCAGGCAAGGAGGAAGAACGTTCCCGCCGAACCGGCGAAGAGGGCGGTCTGCCCGATCAGTGCCGCGTACCTGCTGATCTCGCGGAGCGGGTGCCAGAGGTCCACGGCCGTCGCCGCGACGAGGCCGAGCGCCGCGACGAGCGTGAGTCCCTCGCCCAGGCCCCGCTCCATCGGCTCGAAGAGTTTTCGCGGGCGGGAGATGATCCACCCGATCAGGACTCCGGAGACGGCGAGGCCCATCGCGACCGGATAGCGGGCGTTCGCGAAGGGCTCGATCGCGGACGGGAAGCCCCCGGGGTACGTCGAGAGGAGAATCAGCGTGCCGATTCCGAGAACCCCGACCGACGCCAGCCGCGCGGTGACGGAGCGCCGCCGGAGCCCGAACCCGAGGAACAGCAGCGCGCCGATGCCGTACACGGCTCCGCCCGTCGTCCGGAACGCGTAGGCCGGCAGCGCCCCTTCCCGCAGGGAGAACCAGTCCCCGAACTCGTGGTGGAGGACGAACAGCGGGAGCAGGCCGGCGAGGAGCCCGATGACGCGGCGGGTGCCCTCGTCCAACACGCCGGCCCGGTCCCGGAAGGAAGCGTGGACGATCGCGAACGCGGCGACGGCCGCGCACACGAACGCCGCCACGGCGAAGGAACTCGTGGCCAGGAGGACATACGGTCCGTCGTGCAGCGGCCAGTGCCGGACGAACAGCCGCCCGACCGCCAGCGCCAGGACGACGGTTCCGCCGAGCCGGACCGGCAGGTACCGGTACTTGAATCCCAGCCAGAGGAGGAGCACCGCCTCCGCCGACCACGCGATCGTGATCCCGTTCAGCCGGAAGTGGAGCGGCCCGGCGATGGTGAGGAACGTCATCGCGAACGCGAGGAACGCGAACACGGCCTTCCGGTCCTCGGCGAGCCTCGCGCGAACCAGGACGCCCAGTGTCGCGTAGCTGCCGGCCATCACCAGTGCCACGATCCCCAGGGCGTGCCGGTGGACCGGGTGGAGGATCTCGTAGGCGACCCAGAACACCGCGGCGGCCACCGCCAGGCCCATGACGAATCGTTCCAGGGTCGCGGTCGTTCTCGACGCGAGGTGCCAGGCGAACGGCAGGATCAGGAATGTCGCGTAGAACACGCCGAGCCAGGCGAGCGCCGCCACCATCGGGGGGTTGTCGTACGCGACGTAGAACTTCGTGAACCAGAGCGCGTAGTAGGCCCCGGTGCCGAGGAAGGCGAGGACGTCGAGCGACCGCCACTGTCGCCGGAACGCGATGCCCAGGACCCCGAGGTCGAGGATGAGAAGGTAGCCGAAGAGCGTGTCCCGGGAGTCCTGGCCGGTGGAGACCAGCATCGGCGTGAGCAGTCCGCCGACGAGGGACAGGAGGCTGACGACGATCGAATCGTGGCGGATCGCCAGCACCATCCCGACCGTCGTGACGAGGACCATGGCGACGAACGACATCCACTGGGGGATGAGGTCGTAGAACTGGAAGCCGGCGAAGAGGGAGACGTAGAGGACGGGCAGTCCGGCGGCCCCGATGAGTCCCAGGCCGAACGTCCGCATCCCGCGCCGGGCGAGCCAGTCCCCGAGGGCGAGGATGGCGGCGCCGAACGCGACCCCGGCGCCCACCCGGAGCGCGGGGCCGATCCACCCGACGTCGATGGCGTACTTGACGAAGAAGCCGACGGAGACGAAGAGCGCGAGCCCGCCGGCGTAGGTCATCCACCGCTTGCCAACGACCTCCTCGATCCATTCTCCCCAGTCCCGGCGGGGCTGGGCCGGGGCGGCGACGGGCTTCGGTGAGGCCAGGACCGGGGCCGGCGTCGGCTCGGAGGCGGGCGCGGGTTCCTCGACCGGCTCGGGCTCGGATTC
>JBDLIY010000572.1:0-2608 GCA_039714635.1 Planctomycetota bacterium | reverse complement strand
CCGGGCGCGATTTCCGAAAAAAAGTTCGCTGACGGCCGTCGGGCGTCAGGGAGTCCCGCCGTCGGAGGGGTCGGGCCGGGGCGATCGCGGTGAAACGGTCCTGACACCGTTTGATGCGTCTTGATGCGTCTGGGGCGATCGCGGTGAAACGGTCCTGACACCGTTTGATGCGTGATGCGTGATGCGGTTCTACCGCTCGAAGATCGGCAGGTAGCGGTACGGGACCTGGAGGATCAGGCACGCCGACGCCGTCGCGTACGTCTCGCCTACGTTGCTCCTCCGCATCGGCCACGCGCCCGACTTCTGCTGCAGGGCGACCAGGTGGCCCTGGACGCGCTTGAAATAGCGCTCCCAGCGCTCGCCGCCCGCCGTGAACATCGCCTGCACGGCGTAGTAGTTGCCGTAATAGTAGAAGTAGTTGTGGCGGTGGATCCGGTGCGCGCGGTCGTACGACCGCATGATGTACGTCAGGATCGACTCGATCCGCGGAGGCCGCCGGTCCCCGATATACCGGCTGAGCTTGTGCTTCCGGATGTGCTCCTCGATGTCGCGGTCCGAGTAGAGGCCGGCCATGTAGAGCGTGGCGAGCCCGGCCGCCGTCAGCGCGAACGAGTTCCGCGTCGCGATCTGCTGTTCGCGTCGGTACTGGTACAGGAAACTGCCGTACTCCGAACCCGGCCGCGTGTTCGCGCTCTCGATGACGTAGTTCACCGCCCGGTCGATCGACTCCTTCGGCACGCGGATCCCGATGTTCCTCGCCGCGCGGAGCGCCATCACCTGGCAGACCGTGATCGACATGTCCGAGTCCTGCGCGTACGGCGCGTAACGCCAACCGCCCGCCGTGTTCTGGACCTTGAAGGTGAACTGCGCCGCCCGGTTGAGGGCCTTGCGCACCTTCGCGTCCTGCGTCATCCCGTAGACCTCGGCGAGGAAGAGCGCGCCGAAGGCGTGGGAGTACATCCGGGAGCCGTTCTTCGTGATCATCCCGTCGGAGTTCACGCACTTCAGGATGAACTTCACCGCGTCCCGGACCCGGGCTCCGTACTTGCCGCGGCCCGGGATGTGGCCGCCGGCCAGGAACGCCATCCCCGCCAGCGCCGTGACGCCGGGGTGGCCGGCGTCCTCCGTCTCGATGACGTACGTCTCGTTCAGCTTGTAGCCGACGTTCGCCGTCCACGAGCCGTCCGGATTCTGGTGCTTCGCGAGCCAGGCGAGGCCCTTCTCGATGGCGGCCACGCCCTGGGCGGAGAGCTCCTTCACCTTCGGCGCGGCCGCGGGTTTCGCCTTCGGCGCGTCCGGGGTTTCCGCGTCGACGGACTTCGCCTCCGGGCCCGCGATGACGAGGGCCGGAAGCAGGATCAGGAGGAACAGGAGCAGTCTTCTCATCGGTTTCTCTGGTCTCCTGGCGGTGCGGCTGAGGTCAGCACCCGTTGCAGCCAGTGCATCAGCAGACCACCCGGAGAATCTCCGGAGCGTGGTCGTGACGCCCCACACCCGGGTTGCCCGAAGGCCTGCCGCATGCGGTAACTACCCCGAATTATACGGATCAGCGCCGCGAAGGAACCTACTTCGGTCCGAACACCGCCACGCGGCCCTGCGCGGAGAGCGACAGGAGGCCATGGCCGAGGATCACCGTCGTGAAGGAGCCCTGCAGCGCGTCCGCCGTCAGCTCCTGGACCGTCGTGCCGTCCTGCTTGTCGAAGAAGAGCGTCTTCGAGGTCCAGGCCGACTCGCCGTGGTCGAAGGCGTTCACGTGGATCACCAGGTAACGTTCGGTGACCTCCGTCGCGAAGTCCGCGTTCCGCGCCCGGATCAACTCGCGCTTCCAGATCTCCTTTCCGGTGCGGAGAGAGCGGGCGGTCACGTTGTGGGAGTTGTCCTTGTCGCGCCGGCGGATCGTGAAGACGAGCTCGGCGTCCGCCGCGTCGCCCGTCGACAGGATCGAAGTGTTCTCCCGCGGCGGCTCGTCCCACCGGATGACCCCCGACGCCGCGTCGATCGCCACGAGGTGGTCCCGCGAGTCCGCGTAGATCACCGTGCCGGACGCCGCGACACCGCTCCGGTACCGGCGCTTGCGATCGAGGTCCCGGCTCCAGAGGACGGCACCCGTCGTCAGGTCGTGGAGATCCACCCGCTTCGCGGCATGCACCACGAGGAGCTTGTCACCGTCGAGGATCTTCGGCACGCGGCCGAGAGCGTTCTTCTTCATCGCCACGCGGTAGCGCAGGCGCCCGGTCGAGAGATCGAAGACGGAGACGCCGGCCGGTTCCAGCGAGGCGATGCCGACCGCCTCGTCGGCGACGAGGAGCACGTCGTAGACCGAGTGGTCGGGGATCTGCCGCGACCAGACGACCTCCCCGTTCCGTGGCGAGAGGCACCGGAGCGTGAGGTCGCGGACGCGACGGAGGTCCGCGGTCAGGACGAAGACCAGTCCGGACCCGGTGTTCACGGCCCGGACGGCGGCGCCGTTCGGGATCCGCCAGCGGACGCGCCCCGTGTCGGGTTCGATTGCCGTGATCTCGCTGGAGTTCACGAGGACGAGGCTGCCCTCCGCGTAGACGGGCCGCGTGACGAGCCCGTTCATCCGCTTCTTCCAGAGCTCGCGGTG
>JBDLIY010000571.1:0-2613 GCA_039714635.1 Planctomycetota bacterium | reverse complement strand
CAAGGGCACCCCGTCCTCGATCACCGTAGGAACGCAGGGAACGATCCTGAAACGGTAAGGTGGTTCCGGCTGCCGATACCGAGACGGGATCATTCCTTCCAAACCTGCGGAACCCGCACTCCCGCGTGATCCTGCCTGAGCGCGCGATCCAGGATCCCGGCGGCCGCCTCCGCGTAGGCGCCTCCTTCCGCAATCTGGACCGCGTGGCGCTTCGACCACCGCTGGGCTGACGACAGGGAGCAGCCGAGGCGCCCGGCGATCTCGTCGAGAGACAGCCCGCATGCGTCCCGCATCAGGCCAGTAGCCAGGAGGAGCCGCTCTCCCGCAGACGCTTCCAGGGTGGCTGCGGCATCGCGATCGACCAGATCGAAGATCGTTGCGGGCGTGACGATGGGAACACCGGGCCGCGTGCCGTCGGCCATCGCGCACTTCCTCATCTGCCAGTCCCGGATCGCAGTGGGCGATGCGCCGAAGAGATCGTCGAGGGGGTCATCGACATCCCCGGGGACCAGCAGGCGGCGCTCCACGAGTTCGACCTCCTGGTCGGTCGGCGCGAGACCGAACACGCGAGAGTGGGTTCCCGGCCCGAACTTCCCTCCCGGGATGCAGGACGCTACCGCCTCCTCGATGGCGGTCCGGACCATCCACCTGGGTCGGGGACCCTCCTGGGAATAGCGCCTCGCGCTGCCGAAAGGGAAGTCCTGCGGGTTGTCCACGATCCCGGCCTTGACGGGGTTGAAGTCGATGTAGCGGACGAGCGTCCACCAGTAGCGTTCTGACTCCACCGGGCGAGAGCGGAAACGTCCGCGGAAGAGGGGGCCGTCGCGCCGGCGCCGGCGATTGAACCAACGAGAGAACGGATTGGTGACAACCCGCATCGCATGCCCGATTTCCCCGGCCGGACTGCGGACGAGCAGGTGAAAGTGTGTCAGCATGAAGCAAAACGCATGCACTTCCAGCAGACCCATCCGGTGGGCCTTGGCCAGGCGGGAGAGGAAGTAGCGGACGTCCTCGATGCACTCGAAGACCGTTCGCTTCGCGATTCCCCGGTTGAAGATGTGGTGCCAGCAGCCCCGATAGTCATGACGAGATTTCTGTCCCATGGTTTTACACCTCCCGAATGGAAGTCGCGCAGAGGGGTGGATCGGTCTCGCTAAAATGCGATTTTGGGTTTGCGCGGTTTGGAAGGAATGTTCCCGTCTCGGTATCGGTACGCTATGTGCGCTCCTAGCGGAACGGACCGTAAGTCGTGGTCTGACAAGGCCGTGGCGGCAAGAACCCGCACAGTCGGTGGTAACCAGGTAACCAGTCGGAGGACAGGCCCGTGCGACGTCCCGAACCCAGAGCCGGAAACCAGCAGGGCATGGCGCTCATCGCGGTCATCGCGGTGCTCATCGCCCTCGTGCTCATCGCGACTCCCTTCCTCATGCAGATGCAGAACGCCGCGACGAGGTCGGAGAGCGTCTGGTCCAACGAGGAAGTGGACCAGGAGGTGAAGACCGCCTTCAACCTCATGCAGCTCTTCCTCCTCGGCTCCACGGAACCCATGGAGCGGGAGAACGCGGCCAACAAGGCGAACGGCCCGCACAACACGCCGGACTACGACACGCTCGCGGAATTCGAGCTGCCGATCGACGTCCTCGGGGCGTTCAACCAGAACTCGGCGCGGGGGCGCATCTGGGACGTCCGGGCGGAGGACGAGCAGGCCAAGATCAACGTGAACTCGGCCAGCTACCAGCTCCTCGCCAACCTCTTCGGGGCCACCGAGCTCTCGAAGGACCTGGAGGAGGGTGAGAGCACCGTCGAGCTCGTCGACGGCTCCATGCTGCCCGTGAAGGACGGCGTGGTGCGCGTCGGGTTCGAGCAGATCCGCTACGGCGAGCGCCAGGGCAACGTCCTGACGAACGTGGAGCGCGGCGTGGACTCGCAGCACCCGTGGAACACGTCCGAGAAGACGTGGAAGCGCGGGACGCTGGCGATGAACGCGGTGGCGTTCGAGATCGCGACCTACCCCATCCGTCGCGAGACGGGGCAGTTCACGAACTTCCGCAACCCCTACCAGGTGCGGCGGGTCTCCGAGCTGGGGACGACCGCGCTCGAGGCCGACACCTTCGAGTACGTCGCCGACTCGCTGACGTGCTGGTCGGGCCGGACCGTGGCCGCGGGCTGGTGCAACGCCCAGAGCGTCCGGAACGCGCTGCCGAACAACTCCTTCGAGGAGCTCGGCGAGCTGCTGGAGGTCGACAACTCTCGCTACTACGGCCCGGGCACGATCGTGAGGATCACCGACGGGACGAACACGGACTACGGCGTCGTGCTGGCGACCGGCCCCGGCCGGGTCCTCCTGGGCAGCCGCGTCTCCGACGGCCACGAGTACAGCGCCGGCAAGGCGCGCGTCGAGACGCTCTCGCGGCACCCGGTCAACGTGAACACCGCGTCCGCGGAAGTCCTGACGATGGTGATGTCGAACGTGGCGATGTGGAACCGCGACAAGGACACCGTCGCCCCCTCCGAAGCGGCGGCCTTCGCGAACCACCTCGTCGAGAACCGGCCGGTCCAGAGCCTCTACCACTACCGCGAGCTGCTGCGGGAGGCGAAGGACCTGGGCCTCAT
>JBDLIY010000570.1:0-2618 GCA_039714635.1 Planctomycetota bacterium | reverse complement strand
GGGCCGGACACGTACCGGGTGACGACGCGCGTCGCCACGCGCGGGATGGTGCGGGACGTGACGCTGTCGCTGCGGTTCATGGAGGGCGTGGAGCAGAGCCGCCCGATCTTCTCGCCGCTCCTGGACCGTTTCGCCGCCGGGATGGACTGGCGCGAGCGCGCGGTGAAGATCTCGGACTCCGGCCGCATCCGCAACGAGTTGATGACGCTGATCTCCGAGGCGCTCGATCACTACGGCGAGCGCGGCCTGAGTGTGGATTTCGATCGCATCGACGAGGCGGTCCTTTCCCGGGAGAAGCAGCAGGTCATCCGGGAGGTCCTCGCCTGGTACAAGGCCCACCACCCGACCTGGTTCGGATGGTACTCATAGGCATCGAAGCGCGTAACCCGCGCTGTTACCGCCGTTTCTGACGCCCATGTGCGCCCTCCGGTGGCGCAGATTGTGCGAGGTTCACCATGAGGAAGGCCGTCGTCCTGCTCGTGCTCCTGCTGCTCCCGGCGACCGTCGGCGGCGAGGCCGAACTGCCGGTCCGCGTGCCGGCGGGGCTGCCGACGGCGGCCAGGATCCGGAACCCCGCGCCGCTGACCGACCTCCACGCCCGCATCACGGGGCCCTCGGAGGACGGGAAGGGCCTCGCCTTCGACCTCGGGGACGAGAGCCTTTCGGGGACGGTTTACTCGGGGCCGTACCCGTTCGAGGAGGGCGAGGCGGACTACGACTACGCGCGCTACCGCTTCTCGGGGAAGGTCGAGAAGGGGAAGGGCGCGATCCCCGTCTCCGGCTTCTTGCGGGATGTCTACAACGCGAACGGGTGGCCCGCCGGCCAGTCCGCGTTCCCCGCCACCCCGGCCGTGGCGTACCGGCTCCACCTTCACCGGAACGACGGGAAGAAGGTCACGGAGCTGGGCTTCTACGACGGCGTCGTCAACGTGCGTTTCGAGAAGGGGAAGGTCTTCCCGAACCTCACGATCCTCGAAGGCCCCTTCGTGACGGGCATGACGAGCGAGCGCCCGGACCGCGTGACGATCGTCTGGCGGACGGACCGGCCGGCGGCCGCGTTCCTCCGGTGGTCGAAGCCGTTCGACCCCGTCGCGCCGCGGCCGGAGAAGCTCGAGCTACCGAACATCGCGAACTACATCCAGACGCGCGTGCCCGGCCGCAACCTCGTGACGCTCGAGGGACTCGAGCCCGGCCGGCGGTACTGGTACCAGGCGGAGAGCCACGGAGTCGCGGACGGCGATGAGGAGAAGGTCGTGAGTTCGGTCTACTCCTTCGTCACGCCGCCGAAGCGGGGCGAGGGCGAGGTCTGCTTCGCCTTCGGCAGCGACAGCCGCGAGGGGATCGGCGGCGGCGAGCGGCAGCACATGGGCGTGAACTTCCACGTGGCGTCCGCCGTGGCGCGGGACGCGTACCGCCGCGGGGCCGACCTCGCGATCTTCGGGGGCGACCTCGTGAACGGCTACACGTCGGACGTCGGCGACTTCCGGCTCCAGCTTCGGACCTGGAAGAAGGCCTGGGCGGGGTTCTGGCGGAACCGGCCCGTCTACCCGGCGATGGGGAATCACGAGACGCTCGTGAACGCGTTCCGCACGATGGAGGGGAAGGTGCTGCTCGACAAGTGGCCCTACGGCAGCCGGAGCGCGGAGGCGATCTTCGCCGCCGAGTTCGAGAACCCCCGCAACGGCCCCGATCCCTCCGACTTCCGCCGGCCGACCTACATGGAGAACGTCTACTCGTTCCCCTGGGGCCCGGTCCTCTTCGTCGCGTTCAACAACAACTACTGGTGGACGACGAACGGGAAGGTCTCCGAGTACGGCGGCTCGCCCGAGGGCTACATGCTCGACGATCAGCTGACCTGGATCGAGGAGACGCTGGCGGGCGCGGCGAAGGACGAGACGGTGAAGTTCGTCGTCCTCTACGCCCAGGAGCCGATCTTTCCCGCCGGCGGCCACCTCGGCGACGCGATGTGGTGGGGCGGCGACAACAACGTGCGGGCGCACCACGTGAAGGACGGGAAGCTCGTGCCGGCCGGCCCCGGCATTCTCGAGGTGCGGAACCGATTCTGGCGGGCCGTCGCGCGGTGTCAGAAGTCAGCGGCGGTGCTGGTGGGGGACGAGCACGCGTACGTCCGGCTGAAGATCGACGCGACGACGCCGGTCGGCGTTCCTTCGAAGGACGACACGGATGGCGACGGGAAGCTCGACCGGACCTCGCCGAATCCGGAGTTCACGCACGCCGTCTGGCAGATCACGGCGGGCAACGGCGGGGCGCCGCACTACTGTCGCCAGCCGACGCCGTGGGACGTCGCGAAGTTCTCTTCCCAGCCCGGCTACTGCCTGTTCCGGACGGACGGGGAGAAGCTGTCGATGACGGCGTACACGACGACGGGGCAGGCGATGGACCGCGTGGACGACCTGATGGCGATCAAGCGGTAACCCGCGTCTCCTCCATACGGAGTCAGGGCAATCTTGGAGTAGACAGCCGCCCGTCGGGTGCGGCCTGACTCGTGTCTACGTAGGATTTGCCCTGACACCCGAGGGGCGTACCGGTCGCCGGGCGTACCGGTCGCCGGGGGCGTTGGTTCCATGCGTCTACGCAGGTTTTGCCCTGACACCGTA
>JBDLIY010000569.1:0-2619 GCA_039714635.1 Planctomycetota bacterium | reverse complement strand
CGCCCGGTGCAAGCCGAGGAAACTAGCCAAACCTCCCGAACACGGCAAGGAATTCCGGCCGAAATCGTCATCCCGTCCGGCCCGTTTTCGATTCGCCGGTCCGGGAGTTGCGTCATAATCTCCGCTCTGTCCAACAGGGCCATTCTGTTCATCGGGGGCAACATGAAGATCGCCGTCATCGGATCGGGGTACGTCGGGCTCGTCGCGGGGGCCGGGTTCGCGGAGACCGGGAACCACGTCGTCTGCGTCGACAAGGACGAGAACAAGATCAAGACCCTCATGGAGGGCGACATCCCGATCTACGAGCCGGGGCTGAAAAACCTCGTCGCGCGGAACGTCAAGGAAGAGCGGCTGACCTTCACGACCGACCTCGACGAGGCCGTGCGGAAGTCGCTGGTCTGCTTCATCGCCGTCGGCACGCCGCCGGGCGAAGACGGCTCGTCCGACCTGACGCACGTCCTCGACGTGGCCCGCGGGATCGCCACCGCGATGGACGGCTACAAGATCATCGTCGACAAGTCCACGGTGCCGGTCGGCACCGGGAAGAAGGTCCACGACGTGATCGCGTCCATCACCGACCAGCCGTTCGACGTGGTCAGCAACCCCGAGTTCCTCAAGGAAGGCGCGGCGATCGGCGACTTCCTCAAGCCCGACCGGGTCGTCATCGGCACCGACGAGCCGCGGGTCGCGGAGATCATGAAGGAGCTCTACTCCCCCTTCGTGCGGACGGGCAACCCCATCGTCATCATGAGCGTCGAGAGCGCCGAGGTGACGAAGTACGCGGCGAACGCGATGCTCGCCACGCGGATCTCGTTCATGAACGAGCTGTCCGGGCTGTGCGACAAGGTCGGCGCGAGGATCGACGACATCCGGAACGGCCTGGCCACGGACACGCGGATCGGCCCCTCGTTCCTCTTCCCCGGCGCCGGCTACGGCGGCTCCTGCTTCCCCAAGGACATCAAGGCGCTGCTCCGCACCGGCGAGAACCACGGGGTGGACCTGGAGCTGATCCAGGCCGTGGAGAACGTGAACGAGCGGCAGAAGCGCGTGCTCGTGGACAAGATCCTCGCCCACTACGACGGGGACGTGGCCGGGAAGACGTTCGCGGTCTGGGGGCTCTCGTTCAAGCCGCAGACGGACGACATGCGCGAGGCGCCGGCCATCGTGATCATCGAGGCGCTGCTCGAGGCCGGGGCGAAGGTCCAGGCGACCGACCCGGCGGCGATGGACGTGGCGAGGGAGATCTTCGGGGACCGGATCGAGTACATGGAGCGGAACTACGACACGCTGCCGGGCGCCGACGCGCTCGTCGTCGTGACGGAGTGGAACGAGTTCAGGTACCCGGACTTCGAGCGGATCCAGGAGCTGCTCAACACGCCCGTGGTCTTCGACGGCCGGAACCTCTACCCGCGCCTGAAGCTCGAGGAGATGGGCTTCGCCTATTACGGAATCGGAGTCTGATCCTCCTCCCGGGCCAGCCGGGCCAGCACGTCCTCGGTGAACCCGTCGCGGACGGGCAGGTCGTGGAATGCAATGCGGATCAGGGCCGCCTCGGAACGGAGGCGCCTTGCCTCCTCGCGGCAGACCTCGCACCGATCGAGGTGCCGGCGGAGCGTCCCCCGCGGCGGCAGTCCGTAGCCGGGAATCTCCTCGGTGACGAGGAGACGCCGGGCGTCCCTACATCTCATGGAGCACCTTCTCGATATCGAGACCGGACCGTGAGAGCACCTTCCGGGCGAGGTTGCGCGCCCGGTAGAGAGTGGAACGGATCGCCTTCGGCGTGCGTCCGGTCGCCATCGCCATCTCGTCGAACGACAGGTCCTCCACGTAGCGCATGGTGAGGAGGCTGCCGTAGTCGTTGGGGAGTGCGAGGATGATCCTCCGGATCCGCTCCAGCACCGTGGGCGACGGCCCGCCGAGTTCGCGACCGTCCGTCAGGACACAGCCGCCGTCGCGGAGATGGCCGAGGATGTCCTCCTCCTCGACCGACGCGAGGCTCCTCGCGCGAAAGACCATCGTGCGGCGGAGCGAGGTGATCGCGCGGTTCCTCGCGATCCGGAAGAGCCAGCCGCGGAACCGCTCCACCTCGGTGAGTTCCGGCAGCGACCGGAACGCGGCCGCGAACGCTTCCTGGGCCACGTCCTGCGTCACGTGCCAGTCCCTCACGATCGGGAAGACCGCCGCGCACAGCGACGCTCGGAACCGATCCACCAGCGATGCGAAAGCCATCCGATCGCCCTCCCGGGCCCGCTCGACGAGCCTGATCCATTCGTCCTTCACGCTGTCCCCCTGATACAGGTCGCAGTTTCGGCGATTCGGTCTCGCTAAAATCGCAACGGGGGGTCCGCAACGGCGGAATCGGGGGTGGGAGACGCAACCGCGTCAGGTGGGGAAACGCGCCGGAGGGAGCCCTGGCGCGAATCGGCGCGGGGGGTTCCTCCGGGATCATGCGGGACGGGGGCGGGACGGAAACTACTCGGCGGCGTCGGGCTCCGGCGCGCCGAGGGCGGACGTGATGCTCTGGTTGACCAGGTTCAGCATCTCCTGGAAGTCGGCCTGCGCCTTGGAGAGAGCGGCGAGCTGTTCGTTCGTCTTCACGAACTCGTCGAGATCAACGAG
>JBDLIY010000568.1:0-2628 GCA_039714635.1 Planctomycetota bacterium | reverse complement strand
GTGTCCTCGCCGTGGCGCAGGAGGCACATGACTTCCGGCGAGAAGATCGACCCCTCGGCGGAGATCGACTCCGTCAGGGAGGTGCCCGAGTAGGCCGACGTGAGGATCCGGTCCAGCGCGGCCTTGAAGCCCGGGTGAAGGACGCTCTCCGCGGCGACTTCGAAGGCGTTCAGGAGCGGGACCTCCGCCTCCATCATGGCGGAGAGCTTCCCGAAGAACCGGGTCTGGTCGTCACGCAGGCTCATTTCAGCACCTCCCCGATATCCTCTCCGAGTTCGGCCAGAATCGACTCCGTGGCCCGGGACAGCGCCCGCACGATCTCGGGCACGGACTTCTCCGCCACCGGCTCCTCGCACCGGTAGGTGCGCGAGAGGACCACACAGTCCCGCTCGTCGGCCGTGACACATCGGCGCACGACGTCGAAGTCGATCTCGGCGACCGCGATCCAGCCTCCGTCCCGGTCCTCCTCGTCGAACCGGACGACCTCGCCCATGATGAGCACCCCGGCGTATCCGGCGTCCTCGAGCAGGACGACCCGACGGAATCGACCGGAGCGCACGAAGTACTGTTGCGCCTGGCACCGGAGCATCGACTCCACGGGCTCCACCCAGAGGTGGTTCTCCCAGAAGCCACCCTCGACGTCGCTCTTCCGGTAACGGACGCCGTCCCGGTCCAGTGCCGAACTCTGGCTGAACGGCATGACCACGACGTCCACGTCCATCGGCCTGGAGGACGGCTCCGGCGCCGGGATCGACAGGTGATAGTAGGTGAGCTCCGGCCGCTCCTGGGGCCCCACGGAAACGCCGCAGGACGCGAGGGCCATCAGGCCGGCGCAGACGACGAACCTCGTCATCGGTCCCTCCCCCCCTTCTTCTCGGGTTTGTCGAAGAGCAGCCTCGATGGCTGGTCGCGAAGCTCCCGCGACATCATCTTCAGGTTCAGCGTGAACTGGCGGAGGTCGCCCATCGCCCGCGCGAAGGAGCCGCTGTTCGTCGTGAGCGTCCGGCGGAACTCCACCACCACCTCGCCGACCTGCGCCTCCAGGGCCTCGACGCCGGTCGCGACGCCCTCGATCCGCTTCATGACGGAGGCCACGTCCACGTCCCTCACCTTCCCGTCGAGATTCGCGACGAGCCCGTCGATCTTCCCGACGGCCGTGTTCATGTTGTCGACCGTCGTCGCCAGGTCGGTCTTCGTCACGCCGAGGAGGTCGATCCACCGGTCGAAGAACACCTGGGACTTCCGCGCCGCCCCCGTCATCTCCACCACCGCCCGGCCGATTTCCTCCTCGTTCTCGGAGAGCAGCCGGTCGATCGATTTCGCGATGTGACTGACGTCCTCGACCAGGCTCCCCATCCGCTCCAGCGACTGGACGACCTTGAACATCGTGGAGGTGTCGGCCACGATCACGCCACCCTCCTCGAGGATCTCCGAACCCGGCGTCCCCGCGTCGAGGTCGACGTAGTAGAGGCCGGTGATGCCCTGCGGCTTCAGCGAGGCCGTAGTGTCCCTCTTCACGGGCGCGTCCGGGTCCACCTCGATCGTGACGTCGATCGTCGGGAAGCCGTTGCCCGAGAAGTCGATCGAGGCCACGCGGCCGATGGGCACGCCCCGATACCGCACGATCGAGCTGACCTCGAGCCCGGTCACCGATTCGTGGAACTGCACCGTGAGCCGCTTCGTCGGTTCGAGGACACGCAGCCCGGCCACGAGGACCACGATGACCACGAGGAGGGAGATCGTCACGAGGACGAACAGCCCCGCGCGGATCTTCTCCGACCGTTCCACTTTCACGCCCCACCTCCTCCGGTCCGGGAGAGGAAACCGTCGGCCTGACCGGCCTCCTCCTCGGCCTTGCGCGTCACAAACCTGTGCACGACGGGGTCATCGGAACCGCGGACGACGACGGGCCGGTCCAGCGCGGCGATCCGGCCCTCCGCGAGCATCATGACCCGGTCCGCGATCTTGAAGATCGAAGCCAGCTCGTGGGTGACGACGACGATGGTCACCCCCAGCTGCCTCCGCAGCGTCAGGACGAGGTTGTCGATCCCGTCCGCCGTCACGGGGTCGAGCCCGCCCGTCGGCTCGTCGAAGAACAGGATCTCCGGCTCCAGCGCCAGGGCCCGCGCGATCCCGCCCCGCTTCTTCATGCCCCCCGAGAGTTCCATCGGAAGGCGATGGCGCGCCGAAAGCAGCCCGACCTGCGCCAGCTTCATCGCCACGACCCGTTCGATCATCCAGTCCGGGAGATCGGTGTGCTCCCGCAACGGCAGCGCCACGTTCTCCCCCAGCGTGACGGAGTTGAGCAGCGCTCCCTGCTGGAAGACCATCCCCATCCGGCGCCGGAACGGCTCCATCGCCGCGTCCGACGCGAGATCGGCGCCGCGGAACCGGATCGCGCCCCCGTCGGGCTCGAGCAGTCCCACGATCGACTTGATCAGCGTCGTCTTCCCGCAGCCCGAAGGCCCCATGATGACGAAGATCTCGCCCTCGGCGACATCGAACGACACGCCGTCGAGAACGGGGCGCCCCCCGAAGTCCACCCTCAGGTCTTCGACGGCGAGAATCGGCGTGGATTCACTCATCTCAGTCCAGCACGAAGAAGAGGGTCGTGGCGAAGAAGTCGGC
>JBDLIY010000567.1:0-2652 GCA_039714635.1 Planctomycetota bacterium | reverse complement strand
AATCCCGACGCGAAGTGGCGGAAGGCGGCGAAGGGCCACCGCCGGAAGCGGGCGTTTCCCTGGCACATCCTCATCGCCATCGCGGCCCTCGTGATCGTCGGGGGCGGGTTCCTCTGGTACGTCGCCACTCCCCCCTCGCCGGAGGATGAGATCGCGGCCGTGGTTCCCGCATTCCTCGAAAGCTGGGGAACCCTCGACGACGACGAGCTCTTCCGCGTGTGGTTCGACGGCGACTTCACGATGCTGGCGAAGCTCCGCCGGATCTTCCGGAGCAAGGGCTGGACGGCGAAGCGTCCCCCGCTCACGCTCCGGACGACGGAAATCAGCCCGACGAAGACCGGCGCCCGGACCGACTTCCACCCGGCGGGCGCGCCCGGCGACGCCCTGGTGAAGATCTACTGGGTGAAGAGCCGGCACGGCCTCTGGCGCGTGAGGAAGGCCGTGCTCGTGCGGGTGCCGGACGCGGCGAAGTAGCCTCTCCGCGAGTTTCAGTCCGGGAGCGGAATCCGCCGACGCAGCAGGTTGTACTTGAGGATGCAGAGGATCGCCCACACTCCGTCGCGCCAGCCGATCTTCTTGCCCTCCTCGTAGGTCCGCCCGGCGTAGGAGACACCGACCTCGTAGATCCGGCAGCGCATCTTCGCGACCTTGGCCGTGATCTCCGGCTCGAACCCGAACCGGTCTTCCTCGATCGTGATCGCCTGGATGACGGGACGGCGGAAGACCTTGTAGCAGGTCTCCATGTCGGTGAGGTTCAGGTTGGTCAGCGCGTTCGACACGAGCGTGAGGAAGCGGTTGCCGAGGTAGTGCCAGAAGTAGAGGACGCGGTGCGACTCGCCGCCGGCGAAGCGGGAGCCGTAGACGACGTCGGCCTTCCCGTCTTCGATGGGTTTCAGGAGCCGCGGGTACTCGTCGGGGTCGTACTCGAGGTCGGCGTCCTGGACGAGGACGACGTCCCCGGTCGCGGCCGCGAAGCCGGTCCGGAGCGCCGCGCCCTTGCCGCGGTTCTCCTCGTGGGTGAGGACGCGGACGTCATCGAGGCGGCCGAGTTCCGCGAGCTTCTCCGGCGTCCCGTCGGAGGAGCCGTCGTCGACGAGGAGGATCTCCTTGTCGCCGGGCGCGGCGCGGACGCGGCTCACGATCTGATCGATCGTCTCCGCTTCGTTGAACACCGGCATGACCACCGAGAGCTTCATCGCCCCCGGATGGTACTCACAGGCATCGACCGTCACAGACATTTGCGGAGCCGGGAGTTGCGACCGCGAGGTGCGGATTCCGAATCCGCACGAGGGCCGGCTCTGGCCGCCGCCACCGCGGCACGCTACCCTCGTGTCGGGAGGGAGACATGCGGGTCGCCATCACCGGAGCCACCGGCCTCGTGGGCCGACACCTCGTCGATCGGCTCCTCGAGCGCGGGGACGAGGTCGTCGCGTTCACCCGGAACGTCGCGCGCACGGAGAAGCGACTGCCGGAAGGCGTGGCCGCCGCCCGGTGGGAGACGACCAGCCCCAACATGATCGTCGAGGTCCTGGCGGAGACCGACGCCGTCGTCCACCTCGCGGGCGAGCCGGTCCTCGGCCGGCGCTGGAGCCAGAAGGTGAAGGACGCGATCCGGTCGAGCCGGGTCGAGGGCGCACGAACCCTCGTCGGCGCGATGGGCATGGCCTCGGCGCGGCCGAAGGTCCTCGTCTCCGCGTCCGCCACCGGCTTCTACGGTCCCCGCGGCCCCGATGACGTGGTCGACGAGGAGGCGATCCCGGGCTACGGCTTCCTCTCCCACGTGAGCCGCGACTGGGAGACCCAGGCGAAGAAGGCGGAAGCGCTCGGCATCCGGGTCGCGATCGCCCGGATCGGCATCGTCCTCACCCGGAAGGGCGGCGCGCTCGCCCGGATGCGTCTCCCGTTCCGGCTCTTCCTCGGCGGCCGCATCGGGAACGGACGGCAGGGCTTCCCCTGGATCCACGTCGACGACCTGACGGGGATCCTCCTCCACGCCCTGGACGGTCCGGAGGTGCGGGGGACGCTGAACGCGTGCGCCCCCTCCCCCGTCTCGAACCGCGACTTCTGCCGGACACTTGGCAAGGCGATGCGGCGGCCGTCCTGGCTGCCCGTCCCCGGCACGATGCTGCGGCTGTTCATGGGAGAGGTCGCCGGCCTGCTGACGACGGGCCAGTACGTCGTGCCGAAACGGACGCTCGAATCGGGCTACGAGTTCGCGCACCCGGAGCTCGAAGGGGCGCTCGCGGATCTGCTGAGAAAGGACTGATCGATGTCGGGAAAGGGCTCGCGGTTCATCCTCTGGGGCATCGTCGTCGGCATCCTCTGCGGCGGCGTGGTCGGCACGTGGTTCCCGGACACCGGCGTCGCGATCGGCTGGATGGGCGACCTGTTCCTCCAGATGCTGAAGCTGATCGTCGTGCCGCTCGTCCTCACGAGCATGATCTGCGGGATCGCCGGGCTCGGCGACGTCCGCCACCTCGGGCGGACCGGCCTGCGGACGGTGATCTTCTACGGCCTGACGACGTTCCTCGCGGTGACGGTCGGCCTGATCCTCGTGAACATCATCCAGCCCGGCCTGGACTTCGAGCGCTCGAAGGTCCAGGACAAGCCGGAGGTCGTGGAGCGCACGCTGAAGCAACTCCGGCTGAAGGA
>JBDLIY010000566.1:0-2661 GCA_039714635.1 Planctomycetota bacterium | reverse complement strand
GTCCCGAGGGCGGTCGTGGTGTCCGGCTCGACGGAGACGCCGCGAACGACGACGTCGGCGTACGGCGCCGGCGCGAAGGCCGTCACCGTCACCTCCGGACCGGAGGGCACGCGCGCCGCGAAGATCCCGAGGGCGTTCGTCTTCTTCGTGATCGGCTTGCCGGCGCCCTCGATCCGGATCTCGATGTCCGCGGCGGGCTCCCTGGTCCTGAAGACCTGGACGACGCCGGTCAGCGTGCCCGGTCGGCCGATCGCGACGGGCGGGGCCTCGACCTCGGGCTCCGTCGCGGCGGAGTCGTCGGGGCCGGTCGGGGCGGGGGCCGGGTCCTGCATCGCGAAGTACGTGACGAGGCCGACGCCGGCGATGAGGAGGACGAGAACCAGGACGACTCGGGCGTTCGCGGACATGAGGAAACCTCCGGGGTGACGCGCTCTACCTTAGTAGTTACGAGTCAGGCCCCGGAGGTTTGAGGGAAAATCGGATTGGGCCTCAGACGAGGCCCTTCTCCTTCAGCATCCCCATCATCGCGTCGGCCAGGCTGTCGCCTTCGAAGGCGGCTTCGTAGGTGGCCCAGACGTACGGCTTGTCGATGTTGATCAGCGTCCCGAGGTTCAGCGGGGTGCCGATGACGACGAGGTCGACGTCGGAGGCGTTGATGGACGCCTCGAGGTCGGCGATCTGCTGGTCGCTGTAGCCCATGGCCGGCACGAGGCAGCCGATCTCCGGGTAGTGCGTAAACGTCGTGGCCAGCTCACCCTTGACCCACGGGCGTGGGTCGACGATCTCGGCGGCGCCGTAGCGCTCGGCGGCGATCGTGCCGGCGCCGGTCTTCATCCCGCCGTGCGTGACGGTCGGGCCGTCCTCGACGACGAGGACGCGCTTGCCCTTCACCTTCGCCGCGTCTTCCTCGGAGAGGCTGATCGGCAGCGTGGCCTTCAGGACCGTCGCGTCCGGGTTGACCTCGGCGGCGCTCGCCGTCACGGCGGCGATCCCCTCGGGGGAGGCGCTGTCCATCTTGGTCAGGACGAGGATGTCGGAGCGCTTCCAGCTCTCGTCGCCCGGGAAGTAGGTCTTCTCGTGGCCCGGCCGCATCGGGTCGCCCAGGGTGATCCAGACGTCCGGCTTGTAGAACGGCGTGTCGTTGTTGCCGCCGTCCCAGAGGACGATGTCGACCTCCTTCTCGGCCTCGCGGACGATGGCCTCGTAGTCGACGCCGGCGAAGACGATCGAGCCGGCCGCGATGTGGGGCTCGTATTCCTCGCGCTCCTCGATCGTGCACTCGTGATCGACCAGGTCCTGCATGGTCTCGAACCGCTGGACGGCCTGCTTCCCGAGGTCGCCGTACGGCATCGGGTGGCGGATGGCGGCCGACTTGAGGCCGTGCGCCGCGAGGGTCTTGATGACGGAGCGGGAGACGGCGGACTTGCCGCAGCCCGTGCGGACGGCGGTGACGGCCACGACCGGCTTCGTGGACTTGACCATGGTCGCGTCGACGTCGAACGTCGAGAAGGCGACGCCGGCGCCCTCGACCTTCTTCCGCTGCTCTTCGACGTACGTGTGGGTGACGTCGGAGTAGGCGAAGACGACCTCGTCGATCTTCTCGGAAGCGAGGATGTCGAGGAGGTTCTCTTCGTCGGTGATCTGGATGCCGTCCGGGTAGCGCTCGCCGGCGAGGGAGGCGGGGAGTTTCCGGTTGTTGATGTAGGGGATCTGGGCGGCGGTGATGGCGACGACGCGCACCAACCGGTTGTCCTTCATGGTGGTCAGGAACGTGTGGAAGTCGCGCCCGCCGGCGCCCATGATGAGGATCCTGCGCTCGTTGCCCTGGTCCACGGATCTACCTCGTAGAAATTCGAGAAAACAGCGGGGAACAGGCAGTTTGAGCGCCCACCACAGAACGACGAAAGACAATCAGACGGTCGACCTGCTACTTGTGGGCAGATCCCGATTAGCAGATTCCGGTCCGCTGCCTACAGCGGCACGTTCGACTGCTTCGCCTTGCAGTCCGTGTACGTGTTCACGCCGGGGCCGTTGTCGTCCTGGATGTCCATGACACCGCTCTTCGCGGCCTTGACGTTCTCGAAAACGCAGCCGGTCGCGCCCTCTTCGACGTAGACCCCTGCCTCCACGGACTTCACGGCCTTGCTGTCCGTCACGTGGGTGCCGATCCCGACCGCGTAGACCCAGATGCCCACGTGGGACGACTTCACCACCTTGCAGCCGGTGATCGAACAATCGGGGCCCTCGACCTCGATCCCGGCATCGTGGGCGCGAACCGCCTTGCACTTCACCAGGTGGTTGGACGGCCCCTCGATGTCGAACCCGTCGCTGCCGCAGAGAGCGGCCATGCAGTTCTCGACGCTGTTTCCGGTTCCTTCGATTTCGAAGCCTTCGTCGCCGAGCACCTTCACGCGACAACCGACGACGCGATTTCCCGACGACATGACCACCGAGTCGTCGATGTCGACGCCGTCGTCTTCGCACTGCTTGATCCGGCACTTCTCGACGGTATTCCGGTGGCCCCCGATCTCGATCCCGTCGTCGTCGCACATGGAGATCCGGCACTTCGAGACGGTGCTGTCTTCTGTCGGCACCTCCAGCTCGCCCTGTGCAGCGGACAGTGAAATCCCGTTGACCCCGCAGTTCGCGATGCGGCACTTC